>CBRGOK010000137.1:0-8210 GCA_967798035.1 uncultured bacterium | reverse complement strand
CGTGACGTCGTAGGCGACGTCGGCGTTGATCGCGTCGACGGCCGGCGCGGCGGCCACCGGGAAGGTTGGCGTGAGGACGGGGTCGATCGTGAGCGGGAAGGCGGCGTCGGCGAGGTCCGACGCCGCGACGCGGATCTCGATCCCTTCCCCAGCGATCGATGTCGCGGCCTCCTTCCGGCGGCCGGAGGCGTCGATCGCGATGGCCCGCCCGTAGAGGACCCCTCCGGATCCGTCCGGCGCCTCGTACCGCAGGCCCTCCGACGTCGATCCGGCGAGGGCCATCTCCGTGGAGACGTCGAGACGGACCTTTAGATCGTCCCCGGCGCCCCCGGCCGCGGGGACGACGAACAGCTGCTCGATCTCCCGGGGCCGGAGCTCGTAGACCTCGAGGACGCCCCCTCGGTCGTAGGTGACGCGCAGACCGTCCTTCGAGGGAGCAGCCGGCCTTCCGCCGTCGAGCGCGCGAGCGCCGAGGGAGGCCGAGTGGACGGAGAGGGAGAGGGGGAACAACCGCGGGGCCCGCGGGCCGAGGAAGGGGTAGAAGTCGACGCGGTCGGGGCCGAAGCGGGCCTTGTACGTCACGCCCCTCGCCCAGAGGCTCCCGTCCGCGGCCTCGTCGACCAGGACGGTCTCGAGCCCAGCCTTCGGGGAGAGGGAGAGGAGGACCTTTTCCTGCGTGAGGTTCGCGCCCGCCGCCGGAGCCGCGAGGGCCTCCTGCGCGAGGGGGAGCCCGGACGACGCCGCTCGCGGGGCGAGGAGCGCGGCGACGAAAGCGCCCGCCAGGCAGACGACATTCCGGATCGTCGGGAGCCTTCCCGGGTCCGCGCACGAGGTCGGATGGGGGAAGAGGTCCACGCTTCCGGCCCGTAGCCGGACGCTGGACGAGATGCCGAGGCCGAAGAACTCGAAGGGACTGTTGCGCATGGCGAATTCCTTCCTCCGGCGTGAGCCGGGTCCGGATCCGTTCCTCCACGGGGGTGCCGCCCTCGCGCCGCTCGATCGGCTCCGGACGTGCCGGACGGTCGGCGGTCGGACGACCCGGGCGGTCTCCTCTGCGAGCGGCGGATCCGAACCGCCGCGACGCCGGGAAAGGGGATCGCTCCGGCGGAGGGTCATTCGCTGCATGCGCCTCCGATTTGCATGCACCGCCCCGCGTTTCTCCGCGCGGTCGAGTGAGATCGGTTCGGGTGTGTCCCCCGGATCGGGGAGTCTGCGCGTCCGCCCGGCGAAGGAACGGACGGGGTTCCGGAGCGGGGGGGAGGGTCTTCGCCTCGCCCTGGTCAGCGGGGGAGGCCGATGTAGATGAACGGAGCCCAGAAGTAGGGGTGGGCCGGGTCGACGTCGCCCGATCCGGCCAGCCCCAGGACGCCCCGGTTCCCCTCCCGGGCCTCTCTTCCACGCGACTGATCCTTCGACCGGCGCAAGGCGCGCTTCGCCTCGAGCAGCGCGCGCGAAGCGCTCCCGCTCCCCCTCCATCGCCCGTAGAAGCCGCGCATCGTCTCCGCGCCCGCCCGGTCCTCGACCGTCCACAGGCTGGCGATCACCCCGCGCGCGCCCGCGTAGAGGAACGCCCGGGCCAGCGACTCCACCCCTTCTCCCCTCCTGTACTCGCCCTGCGCCGTCTCGCACGCGGAGAGCGTCACGAGTTCCGCATCCAGGTCGAGTTCGAGGGCGTCCGCGATCGTGAAGCGCCCCCGCCCCTCGGCGTCCGGGGAGAGAGCGATCCTCGTCCGCTCCGGGAACCGCCAATTGACGAAGCCGTGGGCCGCGAGGTGGAGGACGGCGTAGTCGCGGAGGACCCCCTCGAGCGGCCGACGCGAGGCTTCCGCCCCCCAGTGGAGGTCGAGGCGATCCGAGGACGCCGACCCGCTCCGTTCCTTCCCGAGGCGGTCGAGGATCGCCCGGGACTTCGGGTCCTCGCTTCCGAGCCACGCGTGGGCGATCGCTTCCGCCTCACCTCGCGTGCTCGGCAGGGCCGGAAGCGCCTCGAGGTCGGCATCCACCCACCCCGCCACGTCGGGGGCGGGCCCCGAGGAGGGCCGCGAGCCGGGGGCCGGGGCGGGCCTCTCGCGGCGGTAAAGGGGGTCGGCAAGGACGAGGGCCTTTCCCGGACCGCGCCTCGGGCCGACGGAAGCGAGCTCCGCGACCACCGGCGAGGAGGGGGCGTACCCGACCTCGTATCGGTCGAGGACGAATTCGAGGTCGGCGAACGTCCGCGGCTCCTCCTTCCCCGGCTTCCCCGACACGAGGGCCTCGAAGGGCAACGAAGCGAGCGTCGCGGTGGGGACGATCAGGAGGCGCTCCGGTTCCCGCCCCGCCGCTCGGATCGCCGGGGCGAGGAGGGTCGCGAAGAGGGAACGACCGCGCTCGCCGACCTCGCGCGCGGGACAGAGGGAATCGGGCGTTGCGACGCAAGCGAGGAACGCCTGGATCGCCTTGCCGACGTCCTGCCGCGGTCCCAGGTCGAGGAACTCGAGGCGGTCCCGTGTGAGGAGGTAGGCGTAGAGGCGGCTCTCCCCCTCGGCGTACTCGATCAGCGCCGTTCCCTCCCCGAGCGCGCGTCGGACGACCTCGACCTCGGCTCCGGCCGGGCGGTCGAGCGTCGCATCCCGGGGGGAGATCGAGGCGAGACGGCGTTCCCGCCCCTCGGCCCGCTCGAGGAGGGCGTCGGCCTGGACGCGCAGGGAGGCGATCGTCGCGGCAGGTCGACCCTCGTGGATGGAGCCCGACACGACTTCGAGGAGGCGGTCTCGTTCCGCGAGGATCTCCCGCACCTCGCGGCGGAGGGCCATCGCCTCCCGGCTCCTCGCGCCCTGACGATGTTCGGCGATCCCCTCGAGGAGGGCGTGCCCCTTCCATCGCCCCTCGTTCCGGAAGCCCTCGCTCCAGGCGCGGGCCATCCCTTCGGGGGCTCCGGCGGAGCGGAGCGCGGTCAGGTCCTGGGCGATCTCCGACCAGAGGGCGTAGTTGGAGCGCCAGCCGGACGCCTCCCCGGTCGCGAGCCTCCGGGCGGAGGGCCGGTCGAATAGCCGATGGGCCTCCCCGAGGAGGCCCTCCGCGGTCGAGGCGTCTCCCTCCGAGAGGGCGACGCGCGCCAGGACCCTGAGGGGGAGGAGGAGGCTCTCCTCCGGGCCCGTCTCCATCCGGATGGCGCGGGCCTGCCGGGCGAAGTCCCGGGCCCGCGGGAGGTCTCCCCTCGAGAGGGAGAACGAGGCGAGCCGCGCGAGGGGCCCCGCCTCGCCTCCCTTGTCCCCCTCCCCTTGGAAGATCTCACGAGCGGCGAGGAGGGACTCCTCCGCCAGCGCGGGCTCCCCGAGATCGTCGACCACGCCGCCGAGGTTCACCAGGACCGCGGCTTCGCCCCTGGGGATTCCCAAGTCCCGGAAGATCGCGCGCGCCGCCTCCAGGCGCGCGTCCTTCGCCTCCCCGGCGACGGAAAGCGTCGCCCCTAGATTGATCAGGGCGTTCGCTTCCCCGATCCGGTCCCCCTGCCGGCGGCTCTCATCGAGGCAGCGCTCGTGGCAGGCACGAGCCAGCTGGAGATCCCCGAAGGTCTGGTGGAGGAAGCCGTCCAAGGTCAGGCCCGCGATCTCCTCCGGCTTCATCCCCAGTTTCCGGGCTTGCTCGAGCCGCCGGGCGTTGTAGTCCGCCGCCTCCGCGTAGTCCCCGAGCGAGAACGAGGTTTCGGCGATGCCCCCGAGCGCGCGCGTTTCCGTCGCCTGGTCGCCGATCTGCCGCGCAAGTTCGAGCCGTTGCCGATGGAGTTCCCTCGCCCGCGCGGGGCTGCCGCTGAACTCCTCGAGGTTCGCGAGGAGTCGGAGGGCCTCCGCCTGGAGGGGCGGATCGCCGATCGCGCGCGCCCGTTCCAGGCGCTCCGTGTACCGGGACCGGGCCTGGTCGATCTCGCCCAGCGACTCGGCCACGGCGCCGAGGCCGCCGAGAGCGAACGCCGCCTCTGCTTCCTCCCCCAGATCCTTCGCGAGGGCGAGCTGGCGCTCGTGCAGGGCGCGCGCCTTCTCCGGATCCCCGAGTTCGTTGTGGAGGCTCCCGAGCCTCCCCAGGATCTTCGCCTCGCCGCGGCGGTCCTCGAGGTCCTGGAGGAGGGAGAGGGCCGCCTCGTAGTGCTCCCGGGCCTTCGTCGCCTCGCCGACCGCCCGGGCGACGAGGCCGAGGTTCTCGATCGCCTTCGCCTGCTCGGCCTTCTCGCCGAGTTGGCGCGCGAGATCGAGCTGGCCCTGGTAGCGCTCGCGGGCGACGGCGTAGTCCCCGACCCCGTACGCAACGTTTCCCAGGCTGCCGAGGGCCCACGCCTCCTCCCGCCGCTCCCGGCGGGCCCGCGCGAGGTCGAGGTACTCCTCGAGGAGCGGTCGGGCCTCCGCGAACTCTCCGAGGTTGCTGTGCGAGATTCCGGCCCCCCCGAGCGCGCGCGACAGCGCGGTCGAGTCCTTCCCTTCGCGGGCGAGGGCGAGGGCCTGGGAGTAGGCTCCCTTCGCCTCGCGAAACTGCCAGCGGGCGAATCGCCGGTCCCCTTCCGCCAGGCGGTGAAGGCACGCGCCGGCGGTATCGCCCTTCTTGAGGGCTTCTGCGGCGGCGGCCGAGCGGAACGCGATCGCCGCGTCGAGGAGCTCGCCTCCCCCGAGGCGCGGGACCTCTCCCGCCGCGACGGTCAGACGGAATCCGCCGGCGGCGCGGCCGGGGACGGCGGCCGCCGCGACGATCCGATAGCGCGCGCCCGCCGCCGCCCGGAACACGAGCCGCGCGTTGGTCTCGATCCCCCCGTTGTCGTCCTCGGCGACGGTCCCGCCTCCCTCCCCCTCGACTCGCAGGAAAGCGTCGAAGGCGAGCGAATCGAGGGAGACCGTGAAGACGCCCGCCGCGTCGGGGGCGAACTCGAAACGCCTCGCGGGCCCCCGCTCCGGGAGCGGCGCCTCGTCCCCCGAGAGCGATCCCTCGACCGGCTCGCCGGGCCGGAGGCGCTCGTCGGGGACGACGCGCGCTGGAATGCAGGGCGCCCGGTTCCATTCCCCGGCGGGCGACGCGGTGAAGAGGAGGGCGGCGAGGTGAAGCAAGCGCACGCTCCCGGGCCGGCGGAGGGCGGATGATACCCTCGCCCGATCGGCGCTGCGGTCCGCACGCGCGCGGGAGACGCCTCCCGGGCGAGCATTGCTCCGGAGGAGGGGGGGAACCATATTCGCGCCTCCTCCTCGGCATTACCGTGGAAGTTGCCCCTCTCCCGTTGCCCGCGCCGCAGCCGACTCCGCGGTACGGCGGCCTACGGGCCTCCCTTCTCGCCGGGGCGGCCTATGACGGTCTTGCCGCGCTCGGCCCGCTCGTCGATCTGCGAAGGGCCGCCGACCTCCTCCACATGGGGGAGATTCGCGACGAGTACGCGCTCCAGTTCTGCGGGCTCCTCGTGGCGGCCCTGGGGCTCTTCCACCTCGTCGCCGCCATCGAGGTGCGCCGCACCCTCCGGCCCGCGGCCGCCGCGACGCTGATCCGGTTCGCGGGAGGGATCTACGTGACGGGCGTGACCCTCTTCGCGGTCGGGGTCCCGAAGGTCTTCCTCGCCTTCGGTTGCGCCGATCTTCTGTTCGGGGTCCTCCACTACGGATGCCTGCGTCGCGGGGTGGGCCGCGGCCTCATGAGCGCGCTCCTGAAGGGGTGACGACGGGACGTTTCGGGCGAGTCCGCAGGTGTGGGATCCCGTTTCTGGACAAGCGGTTGCGTCCGCTCACGAGAATTGCAGGGCCGGCGAGGAGGCCTCCGGGCTCGCTTTACGAGGTCCTCCGGTCCCACTATGGTCTTTCCCCCCGATGTCCCCGGAATCCCTCTCCATGCAGCCCGTCCAGAGCCGGCGCGAGGAGTTCATGCGACGGATGGAGGGGGGCGTCGCGATCCTCCCGAACAACCCGATCCAGAGGCGGAGCAACGACGTCGAGTTCAAGTTCCGCCCCTCCTCGGACTTCTATTACCTGACCGGTTTTCCCGAGCCCGAGTCGGTCGCCGTCTTCTGCCCGCAGCGGGAGCGGAGGTTCGTCCTCTTCGTCCGGCCCCGCGACCGCGAGCAGGAGATCTGGACCGGACGGCGGGCGGGGGTCGAAGGGGCCCGCGACCTCTACGGCGCCGACGAGGCGCATCCGATCGCCGCGCTCGAGGAGGAGGCTCCGAAGCTCCTCGGGAACGCCCCGAGGCTCTTCTACCGCTTCGGCGGCGAGCCGGTCTTCGACGCGCGGGTCGGCGTGTGGCTGGAGAGGCTGCGGACGAAGGGGAGGTTCGGGGTCCACGCGCCCGGGACGATCGTCGACCCCGGCGAGATCCTCCACGAGATGCGCCTGCGGAAGACCGAGGACGAGATCGAGCGGGTCCGGCGGGCCTCCGCGATCACGGCGGAGGGTCACCGCCGGGCGATGCGGGAGGCGAGGCCGGGGCGCCACGAGTGGGAGATCGAGGCGCTCGTCGACTTCGCCTTCCGGCAGGGGGGGGCGAGCGGTCCGGCCTACCCCTCGATCGTCGCCGCGGGGCCGAACGCGACGGTCCTCCACTACACGGAGAACTCCCGGCGCCTCGAGCCGGGCGATCTCCTCCTCCTCGACGCCGGCTCGGAGGTCGACTGCTACGCCTCCGACGTGACCCGCACGTTCCCCGTGGGCGGGCGGTTCAGCCCGGAGCAGCGGGCCCTCTACGAGGTCGTCCTGCGGGCCCAGCAGGAGGCGATCGCCTCCGTCGCCCCCGGCGTCCCCTTCGACGACGTGCACCGCGCCTCCGTCCGCTGCCTCACGGAGGGGCTCCTCGCGCTCGGCTGGCTGAGCGGCGCCCTCGAGGACCTGGTCGAGAAGGGGGCGTTCCGTCGCTGGTTCATGCACCGGACGAGCCACTGGCTCGGGCTCGACGTGCACGACGTCGGGCGCTACTTCGTCGGCGGTGCGCCGCGCCGGCTCGAGCCCGGGATGATCCTCACGGTCGAGCCGGGGCTGTACGTCGCCGAGGACGACGCCGAGGTCCCCGCACAGTTCCGGGGCCTCGGGGTCCGGATCGAGGACGACGTCCTCGTCACCCCCGAGGGTCGGGAGGTCCTGACGTCCGAGGCGCCCAAGACGGTGGAGGAGGTCGAGGCCGCCTGCGCGGCGTAGCCCTCACCCGGGCTCCACGATCGATGCGCGTGCACTACGACGTCCGGTGGGAGAACCCCGCCTCCCACCTCTTCTCGATCACGATGCGGGTCGAGGGGGTCCCCGCCGACCCCCTCGAGGTGGCGATGCCGGCCTGGATCCCGGGCGCCTACGAGGTCCTCGACTCGGCGAAGCACGTCTCCCGCTTCGAGGCGCGCGGGGCGCGGAAGGCGCTGCGCTTCCGCAAGACCGACAAGCAGACCTGGCGGATCGCCTGCCCGGGCGAGCGCACGGTCGAGATCCGGTACCGCTGCTACGGGAACACGGTCTCCTGCATCGCCTCGAGCCTCGACGCGACCCACGCCCACCTGACGGGCGGCACCCTCTTCCTCTACGTCCTCGGGGGGACCGACGCTCCGTGCACGCTGCGCGTGCAGTGCCCGTCGGGCTGGAAGATCGCGACGGGGCTGGAGTCCGCCCGGGAGGGGGACCTCTTCCGGGCCGAGAACTACGACGCCCTCATCGACGCGCCGGTCGAGGTCGCGAGCTTCCTCCACGAGCGGTTCACGACGGCCGGGCGTCCGCACCACGTCGTGATCCATCCCTACGGGAAGGAGGAGAAGAACCGGCTCCGTCTGGCGCGCGACCTGCGGAAGATGGCGGCCGTCTTCGCGGACCTCTTCGGCGGGCTCCCCTTCCGCGAGTAC
This sequence comes from uncultured bacterium, assembly GCA_967798035.1. GTDB lineage: Bacteria > Planctomycetota > UBA1135 > UBA1135 > JAKEFM01 > JAKEFM01. The sequence continues at coordinate 394 of CBRGOK010000137.1, read as the reverse complement.
TGGTTCCTCCTCCACCTCCACCCGACGATCGCCAGGGGCGGCGCCCTCGAGCACGCCAACTCGACCCACCTCACGCTCCCGGTCTACCTCGACGGGGAGGACCCGGAGGACTACGACCGGATCCTCGACGTCGCCGCGCACGAGTACTTCCACCTCTGGAACGTCAAGCGCATCCGGCCGAAGGGGCTCGGGCCCTTCGACTACACCCGGGAGGTCCACACGACGGAGTTGTGGGTGGCGGAGGGGCTCACGGACTACTACGCCCCCCTCTCGCTCCGGCGCGGGGGGGTGTGGGACTACGCGAAGTTCTTCCGGCGGATGGGGCGCGCGATGGAGCGCCTGGCGGACATGCCGGGGCGCGGGTGGATGTCGGTCAAGGAGTCCTCGTGGGAGA
>CBRGOK010000136.1:0-8226 GCA_967798035.1 uncultured bacterium | reverse complement strand
CACATCTGGATACGGTTCCAGGAGCTTCATCAGGTGCAGGATCGTGGCGGCATTATTGACGTTGACCAACAACGGAGATTTTCCTTCGTAGATTCTCTGCCAGTGCTCTCGGGGCGCAGAAGGCGCGCTCCTTCCCCGAGAGGGTCGATTTCCGGACGAGCCCCGGCCACGACGGCCTCGCGCGGGGGAGCCGCGAGGCGCCCGGCGCCGGGCCGCAGGTCGTGATCACCGACCTCGGCGTCTACGACTTCGCAACGCCGGACCGCGAGATGCGCCTCGTCTCCCTCCACCCCGGCGTCACGCGGGAGCAGGTCCTGGAGAACCTCGGCTGGGAGGTCGCAATCGCCGACCCCCTGGGGACGACGGAGCCACCCTCCGAGCGCGAGCTGTCCGTGATCCGGGAGCTCGACCCCGACCGCCTCCACCTCGGCTGAACGCCGGGCCCGCGGCCGGCCGGATCCGATCCGGCCGCCGATCGGGCACTGAGCGCTACTTCCCCTCGAGCGTCGCGCGGAGCATCCAGGCGGTCTTCTCGTGTCGCTCCATCAGCCCGGTCAGGAAGTCGGCCGTCCCGGCGTCGCCGAGCTTCGTGCAGGTCTCGAGGTCCGTCCGGAGGCTGCGCACGATCGACTCGTGGTCGGCGAGCAGGTTCGCGACCATCCCGCGGGCGTCGGGGCTCTCCCCCGGGTTCTCCTTGAGGCGCGTCGCGGTGAGGAACTCCTTCAACGTCCCCAGGGACGGTCCCCCGAGCGAGCGCGCGCGCTCGGCGACGTCGTCGACGATCTCGTCGAGGGCCTCGTATTGCCCCTCGAAGAACTTGTGGAGGTCGTGGAACTGGTGCCCGACGACGTTCCAGTGGTAGTTGCGGGTCTTCGTGTAGAGGACGAACTCGTCGGAGAGGAGGGTCGCCAGGATCCCGACGATGTCGCCGCGCTGGGAATCGGAGAGACCGAGGTTCGGCTTCATGGGCTCCGGGGGGGAAGGATGCGCGTGATAGCCCGGAACGGCGCTTCGCTCCAGGGGTCGCCAGGGGTCGGAGGACCCCCTCTCCGGAGATCGCCGCCCCGGGCGGGCCGCCGTAGCATCGCGCAGCGCGGGATCCCGATCGGATCGGGGCATGCCATGGAATCGGGAAGATGGCTCCAGGGGGCGTTCCTCCTCGCGGCGGCGTACCTCGCATCGTCCGGGGTCCGGGCCCAGACCCCGGCGGCGAGCCGGCCGGCCTCCTTCCCCGTCTCGCCGCTCGGAGCCTTCGGCCGCGAGCTGGTCGAGAGGATCAACGAGGGGGATCCGTCGCGGCAGGCCAAGTTCCTCGAGGGGCATCTCTCGAAGGCCGGCCTCGAGGCGAAGCCGCTCGAGGACCACCTGGCGCTCCTCGCGACGATCCGTCGCCAGAGCGACGGACTCGAGGTCGTCCAGGTGGGAGAAGACGGGGTCCTCGAGGTCGTCGTCCGGGCGAAGCGCGGCGGTCGCCGGGCGAGGATCTGGGTCTTTTCCGACCCGGCGCAGCGTGACCGGGTCAGCGAGTTCGGGGTCGTCCCTATCCGCGATCCCGCGGTCGAGGCCGCCGACGCCTGGGACATGCGGAGGACGCCCCGGCCCGACGCGCTCGCCGAGGTCGAGCGGCACGTCGCCGGCGCCGCCTCCCGGGACGAGTTCTCGGGCGTCGTCCTTGTCGCGGAGGGGGAGCGCGTCCTCCTCCAGAAGGCGTACGGCCTCGCGGAGAAGGGCTTCCTCGTGCCGAACCGTCCCGACACGAAGTTCAACCTCGCCTCGATGAACAAGATGTTCACGGCCGTCTCGATCGCGCAGCTCGTGCAGGCGGGGAAGCTCCGGTTCGAAGACCGGCTGATCGACCTCCTCCCCGACTACCCCAATCCCGAGGCGGCGCGGAAGATCACGGTCGAGCACCTGCTGACCCACACCGCGGGCCTCGGTCCCCTGTTCGAGCGGCCCGCGTTCGACCGCCGCAAGAGGTACCGCACGGCCGCCTCGGTCCTCCCCGTCTTCGCCCGGGAGCCCCTCGCCTTCGAGCCGGGCACGCGAGCCTCCTACAGCAACGAGGGTTTCGTCGTCCTCGGCGCGGTGATCGAGCGCATCACCGGGCAGGGCTACTTCGACTACGTGCGCGAGCGCGTCTTCAAGCCCTCCGGCATGGGGGATACGGATTCCTACGCGATCGACGAGGTCGTCCCCAACCTCGCCGTGGGCTACGCCCGGTTCGAGGACGACCCCCTCGGCGTCGATCCCCGGCGCCCGAACTGGATCTTCCTCGGGTGGAAGGGCTCGCCCGCGGGGGGCGGGTACTCGACGGCGCCCGACCTCCTGCGGTTCGTGCACGCGCTCAAGGCGCACCGGCTCGTGAACGAGGCGCTCACGGAGACGCTCGTCGCGCCGCACGGCGTCGGGCGCTGGTACGGCTACGGGTTCCAGGTCCGCGAGACCTCCGGGAAGCAGGTGCGCGGGCACGGCGGGGGAGGCCCCAACTCGGGGATCAGCGCCGACCTCCAGACCCTCTGGGACGGGGCCTTCACGGCGATCGTGCTCTCGAACTACGACGCTCCGGCGGCGGACGAGATCTGCACGAGGATCGTCGACTTCCTCGCGCTGCAGTAGGCCCCCCGTCGGCGGGTCCGCTCAGGACCCGGCGAGGAGGCGCGCGAAGGCCTCGTGCGCCTCGCGGCGGATCTTGTCGATCCCGCGGTTCGCCCGCGTCGGGTGGACGCGGTTCGTGAGGAGGACGAGGAAGGCGCGCTTGCCCGGCGCACACCAGATCGAAGTCCCGGTGAACCCGGTGTGGCCGAAGGAGTCGGGGCCGAGCGCGGCGGCGAAGTGCTTCGCGGAGGGGGTGTCCCAGCCGAGCGCGCGGGTCGAGCCCTCGACGAGCCCCGCGCGCCTCGCGAAGAGGGCGACGGTCGCGGGGGCGGCGAATCGGGGGATCTCCGAGCCCTCCGGAGCGAGGACGGCCCGGCAGAAGAGGGCGAGGTCGCCGGCGGTCGAGAAGAGCCCCGCGTTCCCGGAGACGCCGCCGATCGCGTCCGCGTTCTCGTCGTGGACGCGTCCGACGAGGGCCCCTCCGCGCGCCGGATCGACCTCCGTCGGGGCGATCCGGGCGCGCCACTCCGGAGGCGGGAGGAATCGCGTCGAGCGCATCCCGAGCGGACCGAAAAGCCGCCGCTCGCAGTAGGCGTCGAGCCCCTCCCCGGCGATCCGCTCGATCGCCGCGCCGAGGAGGATCGCGCCGTAGTCGCTGTAGACCTCTTTCGTCCCGGGCTCGTACTCGAGCCGCTCCGCGCAGATCGCGGCGAGGTAGGCCTCCTTCCCGCGGCAGGTCTTCCAGAGCGGCCCGTAGGCGGCGAGGCCTGCGCTGTGGGCGAGAAGGTGGCGGAGCGTGACTCGGTCGCGGTCCCCTCTCGCGAACGCGGGGATCAGCTCCCGCACGGGCCGCTCGAGGGGGAACTTCCCCTCCTCGAAGAGGACCATCGCCGCGCTCGTCGCCGCGACGACCTTCGTCAGCGATGCGAGGTCGTAGATCGTATCGGCGCCGACGGCCGCCGCGCCCTCGTCGTAGGAGAGCCGGCCGAACGCCCGGGGACCATGGAGCGCGTCCCCGACCCCCAGGATGCAGACCGCGCCGGGGAACGCCTTCTCCGCGACCCCCTTCTCGACGGCGGCGAACACCGCGCCCAAGGAGTCGGGATCCGCGGTCGCCCCGTTCGCCTTCCTCGAGACATCGATCCCGTCCCCTCTCTTCGCGAAGCCCGGGATCGTCACCGGACAGCGACCGCGGATCGGGATCTCCCCGAAGAGGGCGAGCGCGGCGGCGCGTTCGGACGGCTCCCCCCCGGAGAAGGTGCAGAGGACCGCCCGCGCCTTCGCGAGGGCCGTCGCCGGGTAGGGGCTCCCGAAGAGCACGGCGATCGAATCGGCGGCGAGGGCCTTCGCGAAGGGCGCGACCGACTCGGGGAGGCCGATGCTCCCCTTCCGGTCCCGCGGCCGGAGGAAGAGGGCGAGGACGGCCGCCCCCTGCGCCTCCCGGACGCGCTTCGCGACGGCTTCGACGCGGGCGGGAGGATCCGAGGGCCCGATCCGCTCGACCACCAGGCGGCCGCCGACTCGTCGAAGCTCCCTCTCGAAGATTCGACCCTCCTCCCCCGGGTCCCCGTCGTGGATCGAGACGAGGAGCCCCGGCAGACGCGCGGGGTCGATGGGGAGGGCGCCCCCCTCGTTGCGCAGGGCGGCGACCGACGCCTCGGCGATCCTCGTCGCGACGGCCCTGTGCTCCGGTCGCCCGACGATCGTGCGGACGTCGCCGAGGTCGACCTTCCGCTCCCGGTGAAGGCCGGCCGCGGCCTTGGCGCGGAGGATTCGCTCGACGGACCGTTCGATCCGCTCGGCCGGGATCTCCCCGTTCTCCACCGCGCGGACGACGCCGTCGATCGCGGCCGCCGGGTCGGGGGACATCAGGAGCACGTCGTTCCCCGCGAGGACGGCCCGGATCGCGGCCTCGCCGGGGGGGAACCGCTTCGTCACGCCCCCCATGTCGAGGGCGTCCGAGACGACGAGGCCCTCGAAGCCCATCCGCCCCCGGAGCAGGTCGGTGATCGCGCGGGGAGAGAGGGAGGAGGAGAGTCCGGGCTCGCCGGTGATCGCCGGGACGTCGAGGTGGCCGGGCATGAAGGCCTTCACGCCCGCCTTCACCGCCTCGCGGAAGGGGAGGAGGTCGATCGCCTCGAGCTCCGCGATCGGAGCCGAGATCACCGGCAGGGCGAGGTGGGAATCGACGTCGGTGGGCCCGTGGCCGGGGAAATGCTTCGCCGTGCAGAGGAGGCCGCCCTCCTGGCAGCCCCGGATGAACGCCGCCCCGAGACGCGCGACGAGGGCGGGGTCCTCCCCGTAGGAGCGGACGTTGACGATCGGGTTGTCGGGGTCGCGCTGGACGTCGAGGACCGGGGCGAAGGCCCAGTGGATCCCCATCGCGCGTCCCTCGACCGCGGTGATCCGCCCCGCCTCGCGGGCGAGGTCCTCGGAGCCCGCCGCGCCGAGGGCGAGGTTCGAGGGGAAGCGCGTCGCCCCCTCGATCCGGAATCCCGCCCCCGCCTCGTAGTCGGCGGAGACGAGGAGGGGCAGGTGCGCGAGGGACTGGAGCTCGTTCGCGAGGGCCGCGCACTCCGTCGGCGTCCCGAGGGAGAGGCACATCCCGCCGAAGCCGAGGTCGGCGACGAGACGGCGCAGGCGCAGGAACTCGGGCGAGTCGCGGTTCGCGAACCGGGCGAAGGTGAAGCCCATGAACATCTGCCCGACCCTCTCGCGCAGCGGCATCCTCGCGAGAGTCTCGCGCGCCCACCGTTCTGCTTCGGCCTCGGGAGACTGGGGGACGAGGAGGGGGAGAAGGATCGCCGCGAGATGCACGCCGCGGTTCTAGCGGCCGCGCCGCGCGAGGGCGAGCCGGCTAGCCGGCGCCCACAATCCGCCTGCGGGAGGTGCGTCGAGACGGGCGTCCGCGCCGGCTCGACCGCGCCGGGGGTCGCCCCGTCTGGGGCCGGGACGGGATCCTGGCCCCCCGTCCTCCCCGGCAGGCCCCCTCTTGCCGTTGGTAGTAGCGTTCGCTACTACTAATGCATGCCCGCGCCCGTCCCCCGCTCCTCCCGCGGCCTCGCCGCCCTGCACGACCTCGGCTTCACCGAGATCGAGACGCTGGTCTACGCCTGCCTGCTGCGGGAGTCGCCGGCGACCGGCTACCGGATCAGCCACGCGATCGGCCGCCCGACGCCGAACACCTACAAGGCGATCGGCTCGCTCGCGCAGAAGGGCGCCGTGGTGCTCGACGACGGCGGCAGCCGGCTCTGCCGCGCGGTGCCGCCGGACGAGCTGCTCACCGCCCTCGAGCGCCGCTTCCAGGAGAGGAAGGCCCGGGCGCGCGGCGCGCTCGAGGCTCTCAAGCCGGTGAGTGGCGACGACCGCGTCTGGCAGCTCTCCACGGTCGACCAGGTCCTCGAGCGCGCACGGGCGATGCTCCTGCGCACGCGGCGGATGGCGCTCCTCGACGTGTTCCCGGGACCGTTCGCGGCGCTCCGCGCCGAGATCGAGCGCGCCGCGCGCAAGGCGCGGGTCGTCGCCAAGGTCTACGCGCCGGGCGCGGCCGGCGGCGCGCGCCTGGTCGAGAGTCCCGACGCCGCGCGCGTCCTCGCCTTCTGGCCCGGCCAGCAGCTCACGTTGGTGCGCGACGCCGAGGAGCATCTCCTGGCGCTCCTGACGCCGGACATGACCGGCGTGCATCAGGCGGTGTGGAGCAACTCGACGTTCCTGTCCTGCATGCACCACAACCACGTGGCGAGCGAGATCGGATTGACCGAGTCGTCGCCGGCGCCGCTGGTCGCCGAGATCTGTCTCACCCGTTCCGGGGTGTCGGGCCTGCGGACCCTCCTCGAGCGCTTCGGCTCCGTCGCCGCGACGGAGACTCCCGAGAAAGGAACCAAGCGATGAGAAGCCTCCTGCACACGCTCCCCCTCCTCGCGATCCTGGCCGGATCGGCGGCCGCTCCCCGTGCCGGCGGCGGGCAGGAAGCGGGCGCGAAGGTCACGGCCGGCGACGTCGCCGAGGTGCTCGACCGCCACGCCCGGTGGCTGGGCGGCCGGGAGAACTTCGGCAAGGTCGAGGATTTCGTCGCGACCGGGAAGCTCGCGATCCACGGCCTCTCGGGCACGATCCGTTCCGAGGGGACGCGCGACGGGTGGACCCGCAACGACGTCGATCTCGGGGTCCTGACCGAGCGCGAGGTCATCGGGCCGACCGATGCGTTCACCGTCAACGCGAACGGCCAGGTCGAGCCGAAGTCGGAGGAATCGGCCGCGCGCGCGCGCTTCAACGGCATGCGGGACTTCGGGCTCCACCTCCTGCCGGGAAACGGGTTCAAGGCGGAGCTGCGCGCCCGGGAGGACAGGGACGGCGACACCTGGGACGTCGTGCGCGTCGAGCGCGGCGGGGTGGGGTGCGATCTCCTCCTCGACCCCGCCGACGGCCGTCACGGGTGGACGCGCGAGCGACGCGACCGCGAGGACGTCTGGACGCGTCACACGGACTGGCGTCTCGTCGAGGGCCTGCGGATCTCGTTCCGCACGGAGGTCCTGCGCGACGAGCCGAGGGAGAACGTCACCATCGAGTGGCGGGAGATCCAGCTCAACGCCGGCATCGACCGCCGTCGTTTCGACCGGCCCGCGAGCCGGGCCGACGTCGTGCGGTTCTCCGGCGGCTCGACCGCCACCGGCTGGATCCCCATGGAGCTCCACCTCGGGCGGTACATCTACCTCAAGGGCAAGGTCAACGGCCGCGAGACCGACATCGTGCTCGACTCGGGAGCGGGCGCCACGGTGATCGACGCGGGGTTGGCGGACGAGCTCAGGCTCGAGAGCGTCGGCGAGGTCGCCGCCCGCGGCGTGGGGGGCGTGCAGAGCGCGGCGGTGCTCGACAACGTGACGCTCGAGCTCCCGGGACTCGTGCTGTCGAGGATCAAGGCGGCCCGGATCGACATGGGTGGCGTCGGCCGCATGCTCGGCCGTCCGATGCCCGTCGTCCTGGGCAAGGAGATGTTCCACGCGACGGTCGTCGACATCGACTACCCCTCCTCGCGCATCGCGTTCCGCGCCGCGGAGGGCTTCGACTACCGGGGCGACGGTCGCAAGGTCCCGCTCTTCCCCGGTCCGGACGGTCACCGCCGCGTCGACGTGGTCGTCGACGGCAGGGCCACGGCTCGCGTCACGGTCGACACCGGAAGCGGCGGGACCGTCGCCCTGTTCAAGGCGTTCACCGAGGAGAACCGGCTCCTCGAGGGGCGCACGGTCTCGGAGGCGCAGGGGGGCGGCGTCGGCGGCGCCATCGTGAGCAAGGTCGCGACGCTCGATTCGCTCACCTTCGCCGGCTACGAGCTCAAGGCCGTTCCGGCATCCTTCACGCGGAGCGAGACGAGCACGTTCGACTCCAGGGACTTCGACGGCAACCTCGGCGCGGGCGTGTTCTCGCGGTTCCGGCTGATCTTCGACTACGCGCGCGAGACGCTGTGGGTCGAGCCGGGCGCGGAGTGGGACAAGCAGCCGTTCCGGCGCGACCGCGTCGGGATCCAGGGACGGTTCGACGACGGCGCGCTGCTCGTGTCGTTCGTCGCGCCGGGGAGCCCGGCGGAGAAGGGGGGCGTCCAGCCCGGCGCGCGGATCACGAGGCTCGGCGACA
>CBRGOK010000135.1:0-8257 GCA_967798035.1 uncultured bacterium | reverse complement strand
TCCCCCCCTTCCTCGCCCAGGACGGGCCCCCCGCCCCGCCGCTCCCCCCGGGGATGGTCCTCCTCGAGGGAGAGTGCGTCTCCCATCCCGACGGCGCCCCGGTCCCCGGCGTCCACCTGACGATGCGGGACCCGACGCAGGGGTGCAAGTCCCCCGAGACCCAGACGACCGCCACGGACGCCGAGGGGAAGTTCCGGTTCGCGCCGTTCCCCCGGGGGAAGCGGTGGATCGTGACGCGCTCCCCCACGGACGGGCAGACGAGGCGTTCCCTCTATCCTCCGACCGACCACGACGTCGACCCGGCGGAGCCGGGGACCGTCCACCTCCGGATCGTGCTCGGGGAGTTCGGGACGGTGAAGGGCCGGGTCGTCGACGCGGAGACCGGGAGCCCGGTCCGCGGCGCCACGGTGGCGATCCGGAACGAGGGCTCCCCCATCCCCGTCGATCCCGCGACGGGTGCGTTCCACATCCCCCGGGTCATCCTGCGGAGCCGCGGGCAGCAGCTCGTCGCCGACGCGCCCGGCTACGCGGCGACCTGGGGCGTCCTCCGGATGGAGGAGTCCTCGATCGAGGGGATGACCCTGCGCATGCGGCGCGCCCGCACGCTGGGCGGGACCGTGCGCGACGCCTCCCGGAAGCCCCTCCCGGGACTCTACGTCGAGGTCCAGGGGGTCGGGAGGATCCCGTTCCTCGCCCCCGACGGCAGGCCGGAGGAACGGGAGGACTCGCCGGGGCGCGTCGACGTGCGCGGGGACGACACCGATTCCCTCGGGACCTACCGGGTGGACGGGCTCGACCCCGACTTCACCTGGTCGGTCGCGCTCCGCACGAAGCCGCAGGAGGCCACGCCCGGGACCTCCCGCCCGACGTCGACCGAGTCCGTGGGGATGAAGCCGCTCCCCTTCCGGAAGGAGGGGCTCTCCGCCTTCTCCTTCGCCGCGCAGGAGCTCGTGAAGACGGTCGACCTCGTCCAGGTCGAGGGGACCCCGGTTCGCGGCACGCTCCTCGACGAGAAGGGAGAGCCCCTCGCGGGGGGCGGGATCCTCCTGTGCGCGGCCTCGATCGTGAACGAGATCGTCCAGGGGGAACCCCTCATCCTCGTGGTCCCCGCCTCGGACGGCGGACCGGCGAAGCTCCGCTGGGCGGAGGGAGCCTCCGACCGGGTCCGGTTCCTCGAGGAGAACCTCCAGGGGCACGTCCGCTTCCGGGAGGCGCACATCCGCAAGGTCGACGCGGAGGGGAAGTTCTCCTTCGAGGCGGTGGAGCCCGGCCCGCACCTCGTCTTCGCGAGGCGTCCGGACTACCAGACGCAGACCTTCCTCCGCGAGGTCGGGGCGGAGCCCGGGGAATGGACGATCCGCATGCCGCGGAAGTCGGAGATCTTCCTCGCGGGCCGCGTCCTCGGTCCGGACGGCGCGCCCATCGGCGCCGCCAAGGTGAAGGCGGTCGGGATCCCCGAGGGGGAGGGGAGCCTCGGCTGGACGGCCGCCGAGACGACGTCGACCGCGGAGGGGACCTACACCCTGCGCTTCAGCATCGGGGGCCGCTTCCGCCTCGAGGCGCATCACGGCGGTCGGGTGGGCGTGTCCGATCCCCTCGAGGGGCCGAACCCCTCCCTCGACCTCCGGATCCCGTAGCGGAGGAGAGAGGCCCCTCTCCCCCACCCCTCGCGTCCCCCTTGCGCGTCGCCGTCCTCGGCGCCGGGATCTCCGGGCTCGCCACCGCCCGCTTCCTCCTCGAGGGGGGGGCGGACGTCCACCTCCTCGAGGCGGCGGAGGAGGTCGGGGGGCTGTGCCGGAGCGCGAGCGTCCGGGGGTTCACGTACGACCTCGCGGGGGGGCACATCCTCTTCTCGAAGGAGAAGTGGATCCGCGACCTCGTCGTCGACGCCCTCGGGGGGCCCGAGGCGGTCGTCGCGACCGTGCGGAACACGAAGATCCTGCTCGGGGACCGCTTCGTCCACTACCCCTTCGAGAACGGGCTCGGCGACCTCCCCCCCGCGCTGAACGCCGCGTGCCTGCGGGGGTACGTCGAGGCGCACCTCGAGCGGCGCCGGGGCGCCCCTCCCCCCGCGAACTTCCGGGACTGGATCGTCTGGAAGTTCGGCGAGGCGATCGCCCGCGCCTTCATGGTCCCGTACAACGAGAAGCTCTGGAAACGGGATCTCGGGGAGATCACGTCGCGCTGGGTCGAGGGGAGGGTCCCCGACGCCCCGCTCGCCGACGTCCTCAAGGGGAGCGTCGGGCTGAAGACGGAGGGGTACACGCACCAGATCCACTTCCACTATCCGCGCCGGGGCGGCTTCGGGGCGATCCCGCGCGCGGTCGGCGCGCCGGTCCTCGATCGGGTCCGGCTGCGGACGCCCGTCCGCAGCGTCGAGCGCGCCGGGACCGGCTTCCTCGTCAACGGGGAGCGGTTCGAGCTCGTCGTCAACACGCTTCCCCTCATGGAGCTCGCGAAGGCGTGTCCCGGGCTCCCGGCGCCGGCGAGGGAGGCGATCGGTCGCCTCCAGTGGAACTCCCTCACGACGGTGCTCGTCGGGCTGCGCCGGCCCGACGCGCCCCCCTACTCGTGGGTCTACCTCCCCGATCCCGAGCAGGGCCCGACGAACCGGATCACCTTCTTCTCGAACTACTCGCCCGAGAACGCACCCCCCGGCCACACCTCGATGCTCGCCGAGGTCACCCACGCGGGTCCTCCGCCGGAGGACCCGGACCTCGTCCCGGACGTCCTGCGGGGGCTCGAGCGCGCCGGGCTCCTCCGTCCCGCCGACGTCCTCGTCACGGCGACGTCGACCGTCCCCTACGCCTACATCGTCTTCGATCACGGCTTCGAGGAGAATCTCGCCGCGGCGCTCGCGGGGGTGCGCGAGCTCGGGCTCCACACCGTCGGGAGATTCGGCCGCTTCGAGTACGTGAACAGCGACCAGTGCATCTCCCGCGCGCGGTCGCTCGCCGACGAGCTCCTCGGGACGCGGCGCGACTGAGAGGCCTCCCCGCCGGCCGCGCGGCGCGGTCAGTCGGAGCGCGGGCCGGCCTCCGAGGAGTCGACCTCGAGGGTCCCGAGGAGGGCTTCCTTCTCCCCCGTCGGCTGCGCGGCCCCCCCTCCGCCCGTCGCGGATCCGCCGAGCGCTTCCTCCGGGGAGGGGATCGCCTCCGGAGCGGGGGCCCCCGGCGAGGAGGCCTCCTCCGGCGAGGTCGTCTCGAAGAAGGCGCGGAAGGGGTTGTTCACGAAGGGGCGCGACGGCCTGGGCCCGGAGCGGCTCGCCGGCCCCTCGCGCGGCTCCTCCGGCTCGGGCGTCCCGCGGGAGCGTCCACGCCACGGCCCCTGGCCCCCGCCCCCTCGCGGACCCCGTCCTCCTCCTCCGCCTCCTCCGCCTCCTCCGCCGCCTCGACCACCCCGGTCCCCGCGCCCGCTCCGCTCCCCGCGGACGAGCCCGTCGCGACGGTGGCTCGCGGCCCGCACGACGGCGGGAGCGGGTCGCTCGACCCGAGGGCGCGCGTCCCTGCGACCGGCACCGCCCGCCCGGGCGCCCTCCCGCGGGGCGCCCTCCCGCGGGGAGGAAGGCGCCTCGACCCGCTCCGGCGGCCTCGGCGCGGAGGGCGCGGGGGGGGGCGGAGGCGGGGGCTTGAGCGAGAGCGCGATCCTCCCCCGCGCGCGGTCGACGCCGAGGACGCGCACGCGGGTCACCTCCCCGACCCGGACGACCTCCTGGGGGTCGCGCACGAATCGTCCGGCCATCTCCGAGACGTGGACGAGCCCGTCCTGCGCCAGGCCGAGGTCGATGAAGGCGCCGAAGTTCGTGACATTCGTCACGATCCCCTCGAGGGTCATCCCCTCCTTCAGGTCCTCGATCGAGTGGACGTCGTCGCGGAAGGCGATCGCGCGGAAGCGCGCCCGCGGGTCGCGCCCGGCGAGGCCGAGCTCGTGGACGACGTCCCGGACCGTCATGGGGCTCAGGCCGCCGGCGAGGAGCTCCTCGGAGGGGAGCGCGTCGAGGGCCCCCCGATTCTGGAGGAGGTCCGCGACCGGCTTCCCGGCGAGGGTCGCCATCCGCTCCACGAGGGGGACGTGCTCGGGGTGCACCCCCGTCGCGTCGAGGGGGCTCTCGGGGTCGTGGAGCCGGAGGAACCCGGCGGCCTGCTCGAACGCGCGGGCGTCGAAGCCCGGGACGGCGAGGAGGTCGGCCTTCTTCCGGAAGGGGCCCGCCTCCGCGCGATGCTTGACGATCGCGTCGGCGAGGGGAGCCGTGATCCCCGCCACCCCCGCGAGGAGGGCGGCGCCCGCCCGGTTCGGATCGACGCCGACGAAGCTGACGCACGACTGGAGCGTCGCCTCGAGGGCGTGGTCGAGCCGCAGGCGGTTCACGTCCTGCTGGTACTCCCCCACGCCGATCGCGCGCGGCTCGAGCTTCACCAGCTCCGCGAGGGGGTCCTGCATCCGCCGGGCGAGGATCACGGCGGCCCGCAGGTTCTGGTCGAGGTTCGGGAGCTCCTCCCGGGCGGCCGGGGACGCCGCCTGCACGGCGACGCCGACATCGTTCACGACCGCCAGGGCCACCCGCCGGCCGGATCCTCGCGCCGCCTCCCGCGCGAAGGCGAGGACGTCGGCCCGCCCCGCGCCGCTTCCGACGGCGATCCCCTCGACCCCGTGGGCCTCGAAGAGGGAGCGGGCGGTCGCAAGCGCCTCCGCGCGCTGGGCGGGCTCCCCGACCCGGAGCGCCGCGTCCGCGACGCACTTGCCGAAGGCGTCGACGACGGCCAGCCGCCACGCCCCCTTCGTCGCCGCCTCCACCCCGGCCACGGGATGGGGGCCGAAGGGAGGGGAGAGGAGGAGGTGGCGCAGGTTGCGTGCGAACACCTCGATCGCCTCCTCGTCGGCGCTCTCCTTCAGCTCGAGGCGGACGTCGGCCGCGCACCGCGGGACCAGGTGCTCCTCGAAGGAGCGGCGAAGCGCGCGCGCGTGGAGGGCGCGCACCCCCTCCGAGGCCCCCGCCGGGACGAGCGCCGCCTCGATCTCCGTGAGGAGCTTCGGCGCGTCGATCTCGATCGCGAGGGCGAGGACGTGGTCGCGTTCCGCGCGGCGCAGCGCGAGGAACCGGTGGGGGGCGACGGCGCGGAGGGGCTCGCGGTACTGGGCGTAGTCCCGGTACTTCGGGGCCTCCTCCCGCTTCTCGTCGAAGCCGACCGCCATGAGCACGCCCCGCTCGCGCATCTCCTGCCGCACCCTGCGACGGATCCCCGGGTCGTCCGCAAAGGCGTCGACGAGGAGGTGCGCGGCCCCCTCGAGCGCCTCCTCGACCGAGCCGATCCCCTTCTCCGGGCCGACGAACGGCGCGGCGAGATCCTCGGGCGGGGCGCCCGCGGTCGCGGGATCGCGCAGCCGGCGGGCGAGGTCGTCGAGCCCCTTCAATTTCGCCGCTCCGCCCTTCCCCTTCCCTGGCGGCCGGTGCGGCGCGAAGAGGTCCTCGAGGGTCGTGCGGTCGGCCGCCGTCTCGACCGCCTGGAGGAGGGCGGCGTCGAGGGGGGTCTCCCCGCGCAGCGTCCGCAGGATGGAGGCGCGACGCCGCTCGAGCTCCCCGAGGGCCCGGAGGCGAAGTTCGATCCTCCGGATCTGCCCCTCGTCGATCCCTCCCGTCCGCTCCTTGCGGTAGCGGGCGAGGAAGGGGATCGCCGCCCCTTCCGCGAGGAGCTCGACGCAGGCGCGCACCCCCGAAGCGATCTCCGGGAACTCGGAGACGATCCGATCGAGGAGGGCGGGTTCGACCACGCTGAACTCGCGGGGGTGGACGGGGAGACGGGGGAGGCGGGGAGTGTACCCCGAGGGGGGATCGGTGCAACGCGCGGGGGATGCCCGCGAGCCCCCGGGCGTCAGAAGCCGAGCAGGGCCCCGACCCGCGAGGCGAACCGGAGGGCCGACCCCTCGCGGCCGGTCACGACCTTCCCGTCGACGACGACCTCGCCCCCCTTCCAGCGGGCGCCGTGCTCGGAGAGCCGCCCGTTCTGCGCGGCGTCCCCCGTCACCTTCCTCCCCTTGAGGAGGCCCGCGCGCGCGAGCACGAGAACCGCCGGTCCCGTCGCTCCGACGACGCCCCCCTTCTCCGCCACCGCCCGCAGGATGCGGTGGGCGCGGGCGTCGTCCGCGAGGGCCTCGGCTCCGATCCCGCCGATCACGATGGCCGCGTCGTACTTCCCAGGCTCGGCGGCATCGAGGGAGACGTCGGGCGCCGTCTCGTCGACGCGCTCCCCCTTCGCGAGGGAGGTCGCGGAGGCGGCGACCTCGACCTGGACGGCCCGCGTCCCGAGGTAGGCCCGGACGTGCCGGTACGCCTCGTCGTCGAACCCCTCCTGCGGGAGGATTACCAGGGCGCGCTTCGTGGCGGCGGACATGGGGGCGCTTCTCTACCCGATCCGGCGCGGCCGGAACAGGGCAGGAAGGTCAGCGCTCGTCCGCCGGAAGCTCGCGCGTCCGCAGGCGCAGGTTCCGGAGGGCGATCCGCGTCCGCCCTCCCGCGTGGAGCTGGATTCCGAGGCGCCCTTCCCGGACCGCCCCGTCGCGGAGGTCGACCGTCGGGACGCCGTTGAGCTCGATCCGGAGCCGCTCGCCGACGGCGGAGACGAGGAGGTGGTTCCACCCCCGCTCCTCGACGAGGGAGCGCCAGACGTCGAAGGGGACCTGGGAGAGCATCCCCCGCCCGCCCTCCTCGTAGAGGGAACCCCAGTAGGTCTCGCCGAGGTCGGCCTGGTAGCCGCGCATCCGGAACGGGGCGGTCCTCTCGCTCCGGAACTGGACGCCGCTGTTCCCCTCCGCGAGGCGGACCTCGGCTTCCAGGAGGAAGTCGCCGAAGGTCTCGCGCGACGCGAGGAAGCGGCTCTCGGTCCGTCCCTCCGCCTCCCCGACGATCGATCCTCCCTCGACCCTCCAGAGGCCCGGCTCTCCCTCCCATCCCCCGAGCGTGGCGCCGTCGAAGAGCGGCCGCCAGAGGGGGTCGGGCGGGGGAGCGACGGTCTCGCCTCCGAGGAGGTAGGCGAAGAGGTCCGAGACCTCCTCGAGCGAGAGGGGATCGAGAAGGCCGTCGGGCATCGCGGAGCGCGTCGAGGGCCGGCGCTCCTCGATCTCACCCGCCGCCAGCTCGACCCTCTCGGCGTCGCTGCGGAGGATCGTGAGCCGCGTCCCGTCGTCGACCACGGGGAGCCCCGCGACGAGGGTCCCCCCCTTCGTCACCACCTCGATCGTCCGGTACGGGTCCGCGACGCGCCGCGACGGGGCGAGGACCTCCTCGAGGAGCTCCGGGAGCGCGAACCTTCCGGCGAGCCCCGTCAGGTCCGGCCCCACCCCGCCCCGGTCGTCGCCGAAGCGGTGGCACGCGGCACACCTCTCGCCGAAGATCCGGGCGCCCTCCCCCGTCGAGCGCCGGGGGCGGTCGAGCGTCCGCTGGACGAAGAGGAGCGTGCGGTCGAAGTCCCTCGGCTCGGCCCCGCCGGGCGAGGGGACGGAGGATCTCGACGTCGCGGAGTCCGGATCGAAGGACACCCCCTTCCTCTCCTCCTCGCCGAGGAGGGCGAGGAATTCGTCCCGGATCGCCCGGATGTACCCCTCGAACGAGTAGCCCCCTCCCCAACGAAGCGCCCCCGAGAGCCACCGCGCGAAGCGGCGCGGCCCCTCTCCCCCCCAACCCTCCCGGACCGCCCGCAGACAGTAGGCGAGATGGATCTGGTCGGCGCGCGAGGGTTCGGCCTCGATCCGGTCGAGGAGCGCGCCGATCGTCCCCTCGGGGGCGAGATGAGCGAGGAGCATGGCGGTCTGGCGGTCGACGGCGCGTTCCCCCGCCGGGAAGAGTCCCAGGAGCTTCTCGCCGGGTCCCCGCAGCGCCGCGCGCGGGGGCGCGTCGGGGTCGAGGAGGAGGAGTTCGAGCGCACGGAGAGCGACGAGGCGCGCCCTCCCTCCCGCATCGAGGAGCGCCGTCGCCCCTTCGATCCGGCGCGCGCAGTCGGCCGCGTCCGGTCGTCCGAGACCGACCCGCGCAGCGGCGAGGAGGGCTTCGGCCCTCGCGAGCGCGCTCGGGTTCCCGGCCGCCACCTCCTCCCAGGAGGCGGGCTCCCGCCGCTCGAGCTCGCGCGCGGCGGCGAATCGGACGAACCGGTCGGGGTCCGAGAGCGCGGCGAGGAGGGCGTCCGCCGGCGTCCGGCCATCGAACGAGCCGCGCGCGGTCGCCTCGGGGCCCCTTCGAGCGGCCGCGTCCTCCACTTCCCCCTGG
>CBRGOK010000134.1:0-8308 GCA_967798035.1 uncultured bacterium | reverse complement strand
AGATGCGGGCCGAGGCGAGCGTGATCACGATCCCGGACGTCCCCAGCGCGATGGGGACGTCGAGGGGGGGGAGGGAGAGGTTCCCCGCGGGCCCGACGAAGAGCCCCAGGCCGAGGACGAAGGGATCGACGACCAGGGGGGCCGGACCCGGGCCGTCGGGGTCGAAGCCGAGGACCCCGATGACGCCGAGGTCCCCCGGAGGGCCGCCGAGCGCGAGCCGGAAGCTCGCCGTCGTCCCCGCCGACGGACGCCGGGGGAAGACGGTGAGGTCGTCCTCGAACTCGTTCACGGCGAGCTGGCTCGGGACCCCGAAGGAGGCGCCGATCGCGCCGGGGAAGAAGGGGAGCGCGACGGCGGGGTGCGGAGGTCCGATGGAGAGGTCGATCACGAACATCGTGTCCAGGTTCGTCGCGGTCACGGTGAACATCTTCGTGCCGTGGACCTCGAGGTCGTTCGGCGGGGAGAGCGACCCGATCGGAGGGGTGACGTCGAGCGGGACCGGAAGGGCCGGCCAGAGGGCGGGATCCGTCGGGAGCACCACGATCCAGGTGGGGCCCGAGGGGCCGCCGGGGAGGCCCGGTCCGAAGGTGCAGGCGTAGACCTTCGTCCTGTCCTCCGAGAGGGTGAGCCCGCTGATCGTCGAGCTCCCCGTGACCGTGGCGACGGAGGCCGCGTGGAGGGGCGTGAGGGTCCCCGTCTCCGGGTCGACGTGGACGACGAGCCCGACCCCCAACACGCCGACGTAGAGGTCGTTCCCGATCGGGTCGTACGCGAGCGCGTTCGCGACGGCGTTCCCCCCGAATCCGGTCGCGACGAGGACGGATCCGCCCGTCGCCCGATCGACCTTGTAGACGCTCGCGCCCGAGCTCGCGAAGAGGTTCCCGTCGTCGTCGAGGACGAGGTCGGAGACGGAGGCCTGGGAGGGGAGGGTCGTGACCACGGTCGATCCCGTCACCGCCGTTCCGGAGAGGAGGAGCTCGGAGATCGTCCCGGTCGACGGGCAGGCCGACCCCCCCGGGTCGATCCCCCCGACGAGGAGCTTCGTCGGGTCGTAGGGGTCGATCGCGATCGAGTTCGCCTCGACGCAGGGGAGGCCCGTGAAGAGGGTCGTCGTCGCCGGGCCCGGATCGACGAGGGCGAGCCCTCCCGGGAACCCCCCGTCCCGGAAGGCGCTGGTCCCGATGCCGCCGAGAGGGATCTGGGCGGGGCCCGGCGCGGCGGCGAGGGGGAGGAGCCCGAGGGCCGTCGCGGGAAGCCGCGGGAAGCGCGTGGAAGGCATCGCCGTTCTCCTTGCCGCCCGAGGGGAGCGGCCCGGTTCCGAGCCACCGTCGCCAGCGTAGGCCCCTCCTCCTCTCGCGCCGGCAGCTCGCTCCGACAAGTGTCCGGCTCGCGACCCGATTCAGCAAGGCCGGGGAGGCCGGGGGGGGAGGTCGCCGGGAGGGGCCCGGCTCCGACCCCGGGGCTGGCGTGCCTCGTCCGGGAACGGATGGCCGGGCCCCGCGGCTCCTCCTACTGGATCTCGACGTTCGCGGCGAAGAGATCGAGGTTGACGAGGGTGGCGCCGGAGAAGCGGGCCGATCCCAGCGTGATCACCGTCCCCGTCGACCCTGCCGCGAGGGTGGTCGCGAGCGGGGGGAGGGCGAAGTTCCCCTCGACCCCGGCGAAGGGCCCCACTCCGAGGACGACCGGAGTGAAGACGAAGGGGGCCGGGCCCGGGCCGTCGGGATCGAAGCCGACCAACCCGATGACCCCGATGTCCCCCGGCGGTCCGCCGAGAGCGAGCTCGAAGCTCACGGACGTCCCCGCCGTCGGGCGCCGCGGGAAGACCGTCAGGTCGTCGGCGAACTCGTTCACGGCGAGCTGGCTGGAGACGCCGAAGGAGGCGCCGATCCCTCCCGGGTAGTAGCCGACCGGGATCGCCGGGTGCGGGGGTCCGACCGAGAGGTCGATCTCGTAGATGAGGTCCCCGTTCGCCGAGGAGGCCGTGAACATCTTCGTCCCGTGGATCTCGATGTCGTTGAGCGACGGCGATCCGACGGCGGGAGTGACGTCTAGGGGGAGGAGGGGGGCCGGCCAGAGGGTCGGATCCGTCGGGAACTCGACGATCCAGGTGGCGCCGGACGGCCCGCCGGGGAGGCCCGTCCCGAAGCTGCAGGCGTAGACCTTCGTCCCATCCTCGGAGAGCGTGAGCCCGCTGATCGTCGCGCTCCCCGTGATGCCGGCGACGGAGAGGGTGTTGACCGGCGTCTGGATCCCCGTCTCCGGATCGACGTGGATCACCCGGCCGACCACCGTCGCGCCGACGTAGAGGTCGTTCCCGACCGAGTCGTAGGCGAGGGCGTTCGCCGTCGCGGTGGCGCCGAATCCGGTCGCGACGAGGGTGGACACTCCGGTCGCCCGATCGACCTTGTAGACGCTGGGGCCCGTGCCCGCGAAGGCGTTTCCGTCGTCGTCGAGGACGAGATCCGCGATCGAGCTCGTGACGCCCGGAATCACGATCGTCGTCGATCCCGTCACCGCGGTCCCGGCGAGCGTCACCTCGAAGATCGTCCCGGCCGAGCCGCAGGCCGTGCCCGCCGGACTGATTCCCCCGAGGAGGACCTTCGTCTGGTCGTAGGGGTCGATCACGAGGGAGTTCACCTCGAGACAGCCCACGCCGGTGACGAGGGTCGTCGTCGTCGCGGCCGGATCCAGGATGGCGAATCCTCCCGGGGTCGTCGCCGGGGCCGTTCCCGTGAGGAACGCTCCCACCCCGATCCCGTCGAACGGGACCTGGGCGGGGGCCGGAGCGGCGAGGGGGAGGAGCCCGAGGATCGTCGCGGGGAGGACCGAGACTCGCGTGCTGACCATCACCGATTCTCCTTGCCGCCTGGGAGAGGCGGCTCGCCTTCGAGCGACCGTCGCCGGCGCCGGACCCTCCCTTCCGCGTCGACGGTCCGCGCCGACCAGTGTCAAAGCCGCGACCCCTTCGTGCAAGCCCGCGAAAGCCGGTAGGGGGGGCCGCTATGATCCCTACGAGTCTGTCTACGCAGCCAACGCGCGGATGTGGGCGAGCGTTGAACGACGACGGGCCGCCGGGCTCCATGGCTCTTCCCCCGGAGATCTCTCCTCCCGCCGCCGACGCCAAGCCGCCTCGCCGGAGGCGGCGGTGGGGACGCGCGATCGGCGCAGGCTTCCTGTGCGGAGTCCTCCTCGTCGTCCTGGCGCCGACGATCCTGTCGACGCGCCCCGGGCTCTCCGTCGCCCTCGCCCTCGCCGAGCCGTTCCTGCCGGTCGAGGTCGAGGTGGGCGACCTCGAGGCGGGGTGGACGAAGGGGATCGAGGTCCGCGACCTGCGGATCCGCACGAGGGACGGGAGGGAAGCCCTCACGGCGCGGCGGGCCAAGGCCGCCCTCTCCCTGCGCGCGCTCTCCCGCGGACGGATCGAGGGGTTCGCGCGCCTGGAGGAGCCGCGCGGGACGGTCCGGAGGCGCCGGGACGGCGTCGTCGAGATCGCGGGCATGCGGATCGAGCCGCCGGAGGGCGGGTCCGGACGGCGGGAGGAGGGGCCCCGGCGGAACGAGGGGGAAGGGGGCTTCCCGCGGCTCGGCGCGGTGGACTTCGCCCTCACGAAGGGCTCCCTCCGCCTCGTCGACGAGACCGGAGGACCCGAGGCCTCGCTCGAGGACCTCTCGCTCTCGCTGCGCTCGTCGGGTCGGGGCGCCCCCCTCCTCCTCGAGGCGGAGGCCAAACTCAAGGCCGGGGGCCGGACCGGGACCGTGAGCCTCAAGGGACGCGGCCGGCCGGAGGAGAACGAGGGGGAAGTCGAGCTCAAGTTCGACTCCCTCGACCTCGCCCCCCTCTCTCCCCTCGCGGCGGCGGGCGGCTCCCTCGCGCGGATCGCGGGCCGCCTCGACGGCACCCTCTCCGTCTCGCTCGCCCGCGACGGGACCTTCTCGAGCACCGGGGAGGTGCGGGCGAAGGACCTGCGACTCGAGAGCGCGCGGCCCGGCGTGGGCCCCTGGGTCGAGCCCTCGGTGACCCTACGCCCAGCGTTCCAGTTCGACCCGCGCGCGCAGACCCTCTCCGTCGAGGGCCTCGAGATCCGGACATCCTTCGCCTCCCTCACGGGTCGCGGTCGGGGGGGAGGGACCGGCGTCGAGGCGGGAGCGGAGGGATCGGTCGACTTCGCCTGCGACCTCGGCGCGGCCCTCGACCGCGCGCGGATCTTCGCCCCCGGGCTCCCCTCCGGCGCCGGGCGGCTCTCGGGGAATGCGACGGCGAGCGGCTCGGGCGGCTCCCTCCGCGTCGACCTCGATGGAAAGGCGACCGCTCTCGCGCTCTCGGCCCCAGGCCTCCCGCCCGACCTCGTCCTGCCCGAGTC
This sequence comes from uncultured bacterium, assembly GCA_967798035.1. Classification (GTDB taxonomy): domain Bacteria; phylum Planctomycetota; class UBA1135; order UBA1135; family JAKEFM01; genus JAKEFM01. The sequence continues at coordinate 3,945 of CBRGOK010000134.1, read as the reverse complement.
GGTCGCCTTCCGCGCCTCCCTCGCCTACGACGCGACGAACGGGCGGGTGCTGCTCCAGGGAGGTCGGCTCGAGGCGGGCCCCCTCCTCGCGACCTTCGTCGCCTCGCGGGAGGTCGGCGCGGAGGGGCCGGTCCTCGCGGGACGCGCGAAGCTCGAGGGGGACCTCGCCGCGCTCGAGCGACACCTCCGGCCGTTCCTGCCGGAGGGCCTCCGCCTCCTCGGGACGCTCGGATCGGAGTTCACCTTCCAGTCCGGACCGGCCGGAGTCGAGCTCCAGGGGGAGGCGAGCGTCGCCGACCTCCTCGCCCGCGCGCCGGGCCGCGGCGAGGTCCGGCGCGAGAGACTCGAGGCGAGCCTCGAGGTCGCCCGGGACCCGGAGGAGGATCGGCTCCTCCTCCGCCGCGTCCGGGCCGGCATGGGGGCGCTCGAGGTCGAGGCGAGCGGGGAGATCGGAGCGGAGGAGGACTCGAAGGTCGAGCTCCACGTGCGCGGCGGAGGGGACCTCGCCGACGCCGCGGCGCTCGCGCGCCTCTTCACCCGCGTCCCGCCGGAGGCGAAGGGAAGCCTGCGCTTCGAGCTCGACGTCACGGGGGCCCGGGACTCCGCGCGCTTCACCCTTCACTCCGGGCTCTCCGGCGCGGTCCTGGGCCCCGGCGATCCCCCTCCCCTCGAGGCGACGCTCGACTGCGACGGGACCTTCGCCGCGGATTCCTCGACCCTCTCCTTCGAGGGGGGACGGCTCGTCGCCCCCTTCTGCGAGGGGACCTTCTCGGGCGCCCTCTCCGGATCGGCCCTCGAGGCGCGGCTCCGCCTCGAAGGGGACCTCGCCCGCGCAGATCCCTACCTGCGGGCGCTCGTCCCCGACGGGACACCTCTCGCCGGGAAGATCCGCCTCGACGGTCACCTGGAGGGGTCCCCCGATCGGGCCACCTTCGGCCTCGACGTCTCCTCCTCGGGGCTCGCGGGCGGCCCGGTCGAGGCCGACTTCTCCGGCACCTACGTCCGCGGGGCGGGCCTTCCCGTCCTCGAGGCGAACGGGGACTTCCGCGCGGACCTCGCCTCCCTCCTCCCCTTCGCGCGCCTCGCGAACCCCCGGCTCGACCTCGCGGGAAACCTCCGGGGTGAGGTCCGCACGAAGCGGAGCGGGGCCGCGACCCGGATCGAGGCGGAGATCGCCGCGGAGCAATTCCGGCTCGCGAGCCGTCCGGGCGGAATCGAGGGGAAGCCTGCGGGGTTCCTGGACCGGCTCTCCGCCTCCCCGATCGTCGAGAAGGAGGCGCGCGTCGACCTCCTCGCCGTCCTCGACGCAGACAAGGATCGCCTGGCGATCGAGCGCGCCGACCTCCGCGCCGTCACCGCCGGGCTCGAGGCGGGGGTCCGCGGCAGGGTCGAGGGGGTCTCGACGTCCGGCCTCCTAGAAGGGACGGCGGATCTCTCCGCGGACGGGGAGGCCCTGCGGGCGTGCGCGGCCGCGGCGTTCCCTCCGGACCTCCGGCTCTCGGGGAAGACGACCGGCCGGTTCACGATCGGCGGGAGACTCCGGCCCGACGCGCTGCGCGGGATCAGCGTGGCGGGGACGATCGAGGTTCCGGCGATCGACCTCGCCGACAACACCCTGCGCGGGGCGCGCTTCGACCTCGCCCTGTCTGGCGGGACGCTGCGGATCCGCGAGGCCCGCGGCCGCCTGAACGACGGGGAAGTGACGGCGTCGGGGGCGGTCGAGTTCGCCGACGAGGGACCTCCTCTCCTCGCCCTCGAGGGGAACGCCTCGAACGTGAAGGTCCGCCGGGGTCTCGTCCTCCCCCTCGCCCACCTTGTGCCGATCTTCGCGAGCGCGCGGCCCGAGCTCCTCGAGGTCTCCGGGGCCGTCTCCGCGGACTTCGCCCTGCGCGGCCGGGGCCTCGACGAGGCCTCGCTCCTCCGGGGCCTCTCCGGGAACGCCAAGGTCCGCCTCGGCGCGGGCTCGATCTCGGGCTCCCCGGAGCTCGTCCCGATCCTCTCGGCGCTCAAGCGGCGGACCACCTTCCGCTTCGACGACGTCGCCGCCGCCTTCGAGGTCGCGGGGGCCCGATTCTCGACGGACGGGATCCGGATCGGGAGCCAGGAGGCCTCCCTCACGCTCGTCGGATCGACGGGATTCGACGGGACGCTCGACTACCGGATCGCCGTCGACCTCCCCGAGCGGGTCGACCGCCGATCCTGGGGAGCCGAGCTCGAGAAGGTCTTCGGCGCGGGGGGGCTCCCCGTCGGGCTGGCGGGAACCGTGAGATCTCCCTCCCTCGCGCTGCGGACCCCCGACGTCCGGGACGCGGCCGAGGGCCTCCTCCAGGGGGGGCTCGACCATCTCCTCGAGCGCCTGAAGAAGAAGGACGAGGAGGACAAGAAGAAGAAGAAGACGCGCCCGGGTTGACCCGTCCGGGGATCTCAGCCCCGCGGGCCGTAGGTGCACTCGTTCGCGTCGCGCCAACGGAGGTACGCCTGGCAGGTGGCGAGGAGCTCCTGCCAGGCCCGGTCGCGATCGGGTCCCCCCGCCGGCGCCGCCTCGAAGCTCCGCAGCGACTCGGCGAGCCGCCGCCGGAAGCCCTCCACCTCGGGGCCCGCGTTCGTCGGGCGGTCGAGGGTGCGGAGGGCGTCCCTCAGGTCGACCCGCGCCTCGACCGCATCCACCCGGCCCCTCCTCGCCTCCTCCGCCGCCCGCAGCCCCGCCCGGACCGCCCCGTCGAAGAACCCGACGTCGCGCCTGGCGGAGACCCGGGGCGCCTCGATGGCGGTCGCGACGAAGCACGCGATCACGGCGGGGAGGACCGCCCGCCCCACGACGCGCCAGATGCGCGACCTCCCGTGGCGATCCGCGAGGTAGCCGAGGGCGCACCCCGAGAGGAAGCCCCCCGCGTGCGCGAAGTGGTTCACGCGCGGGACAAAGAGCGTCAGGAGGACGGCGTAGAGGAGCCAGCGCGTCAGCATGCGGTAGACGAGCGCGGGCCCGATCGAGGACCGCCTCCTGCGAACGTAGACGAGGACGGCCCCCATCAGGCCGAAGATCGATCCCGAGGCTCCGGCCCCTCCCCAGCCCCACGGGAGGCTCAGGAGGTTCCCGGCGACGCCGGTCGCGACGTAGAGGGTGAGGAAGCGGCCCGGACCGAACGCCTCCTCCGCGAGAGGGCCGAGCTGGAAGAGGGAGATGGCGTTGAAGAGGAGGTGGACCAGGCCGAGGTGGAGGAAGATCGGCGTGACGAGGAGCCAGACCTTCCCGCAGTCGAGGACCTCCTCGGTCTCGAGGACGCCGAAGGCCCGGAGCGTGGGCAGGCTCGGCGCGAAGACGTCGATCGACTCCCCCGCCATCGCCGCGGGCCGCGTCCCGGCGTCGAGGACGAGCATGCCCGCGTAGAGGAGGACGATCGCGATGAGCAGCGCGCGCGTCCAGCCGCCGGGCCGGGAGGGGACCGCGGACTCCCGTCTCCCCTGGGGGGGAAGCCGCCGCGCGCAGTACGGGCAGACCTTCCCCCCGGGTTCGAGGAGGGCGCGGCAGGCGGGGCAGGAGGGCAGGGGAGGGGCGGGGAGAGCGGCGAAGTATAGGACTACGCCCGGCGCCCCTTCCGCGGCGCCTTCTCGGACTTCGTCCCCTCCTCCCGCTCCTTCTCCGGCTCCGGCTCCTCCTCCGTCCCGGGGCGCGGTCCGACCTCCACGCGCCCCACGAGGACCGCGCCGGGCTCGACGGAGAGCCGGGGGGCGGAGAGGTCGGCGAAGACCTTCCCGGTCGCGCCGACCTCGACCCGGTCGAGGGCGACGACCTCCCCCTTCACCGTCCCCTTCACGACCAGCTCCCGGGCGCGGACCTTCGCCGAGACGTGGCCGCTCTTGCCGACCTCGATCCGGCCGGCGGTCGCGAGGCGGACGACCCCGTGGTAGGCGTCGATCCGGATGTCCTCTACGTCGACCCGCTTG
>CBRGOK010000133.1:0-8433 GCA_967798035.1 uncultured bacterium | reverse complement strand
GGCGGTCTCGGGCCTCGTCACCGTCGAGCACGAGGGGGGGACCCTCGCCGCGGGCCCGGGGGAGGCCATCTTCGTCACGCCCAACCGGTTCCCCCTCCTCCGGGACTGGCGCTGACCCGGCGGCCAGGGAACGGGCGCCGCCCGGGGGTCGCCCCGGCCGTACCCCCCCCATCCCTCCGGGCCTCCGCCCACCCCGGGGACGGCCGATCGCTCCCCGATGGGCCTCGAACCAGGCGCGGATGGAACTACTCCTCGAACGGCCTCGTCCGAGGGACGAAGACCCTGACCCTCGCGGCCATGACCCTGTCGGTGAGCACGAAGTTGGCGCTCGCCCGTTTCTTCCTCGAGGAGTGCGAGGCACTTCTGGGCCGCGCCTGGAAGATCCTTCGCCGCCTCGAAGAGGCGGAGGAGGCGGTCCGCGAGACGGCGCGCCAAGCGATCCGCTCCCTCGAGTCCGTCCACGACCCGGGCCGCATCCAGGCCTGGGCGTTCCAGGCCCTCGATGCGGAGTGTGAGCGCCGCCTCCGGCGCCGCCGGCGGGACGAGGAGCGGGCGGCGGCCTCCGCCCGACCGGACCTCGCGGCTGCGGCCGAAGCGCTCCGCGAGGAGGGCCCCGCCGGCGGGTGGGGAGAGTCGTGCTGGGTCGACGACGTCGACGCGTTCGTCCGGCAGGAGATCGAGGCGCTGCCTCCCGACCTGCGCGTGGTCGTCGAGCGAGCGGGGATGGGACGCGAGAAGCTCTCGGCCCTCGCGCGCGAGGTCGGGGTCCCGCGAGGCACCCTCGCGGACCGCCGGAACCGGGCGCTCGAGATCCTCCGCCCGCGCCTGACCGGGCTGATGAGGGGCACTCTGCAGTGAAGTGCGAGGAGGCGCGGCCGTCCCTCGTCGCGTTGGTGCACGGGGACCTCGCGCCGTCCGAGGAGCCGGCGGTCCGAGAACATCTCGGCTCCTGCGCCGCCTGCCGCGCCGCGGAGGGGGAGTTCCACCAGATCCGGGCCCTTCTGCGCGCGGTCGGGCACCGCGAGGCGAACCGCTCGCCCCACCTCTGGGAGCGCGCCCAGATCCTGAAGGCGAAGGTCCAGGCCCTCTTCGACGCCGAAGTCGCCGTCCCGGACGCGGTGCACGTCTCCTCCTCGCCGGGCGCGGCCGCGGCCCCGGTCCCCCGCGCGCGGCGGCCGAGCCTCAAGCGAACCTCCCTCCTCGTCCTCGTGCTCGCTGCGGCGGGGACGGGAGGGTTCCTCATCCGTCAGTCCGGTCCGGAGCGGCACCACCTCGACCGCGAGCGGCTCCTCGCGGGCCCCGTCCGCGTCGATGTCGAGCGCGATCGCGATTCCCACGTCCAGGTCGAGGGCACCCGGATCGACGCGCGGGGGCCCGCCGCCTACGTCGCGCGGCTCTGGGCCTCGAGGGAATCCTTCGAGCGGGACGCGGACATCAAGTCCAAGGAGTGGGCCTTCGGCAAGGAGCCGGTCTTCTCCGCCTGGCCGATCCTGGAGGTCGCGGCGGTCGCGGGGCTCGTCACCGTGGAGAACGAGGCGGGGAACGTCATGGTGACGCCCGGGGAGGTCGTCTTCGTCCCGCCCCACCGGTTCCCCCTGATCCGGCAGTAGTCGGCCTCCCTCCCCCGGCGGCGACCTGGCGCGACTTCGGCGCCCGGGATTGATCGGAGCGGGCCCGTCCATACCCTCCCTCCGCGACGAGTCCCTCCCGCCATGGCCGCAGCCCTTCCGGTCGCCCTCCTCGCCCTCGCCGCGCAGGCCCCGACCTCCCGGCCGGACGAAGGCTGGCGCGCGGACCTCGAGTTCCTCGCGACGGAACTCCCGAAACGGCACAAGGACCTCCACGCCCTCCTCCCCCGCGAGAAGTGGGAGGCCGAGGTCGGCCGACTCCGCGAAGCGCTCCCCGGGCTCGAGCGCCACGAGTTCGTCGTCGGGCTCATGCGCCTCGTCGCCTCCCTCGGGGACGGGCACACCGCCGTGGGCTGGCCCGCCGAGGAGTCCCGGGTCTGCCCGATCGCGTTCGACTGGCTCGAGGACGGAGTCGTCGTCACGGCGGCGAAGGCCGACGGGAAGGTGCTCCTCGGGAAGCGTCTGGTGGCGATCGAGGGGAAGCCGTTCGAGGAGGTCGCGCAGGCGCTACGGGGAGTCCTCGCGCACGACACCGAGCCGGGATTCCGCAACGGGGCGTCGGGGTTCCTCGCCGTCCCCGAGGTGCTCGAGGCGATCGGGGTCGCGCGGGGCGTCGACTCCGTCGAGTACGCCGTCGCCTCGGAAGGCGGGACGGTGGCGGCACGGATCGCGTCGGTCCCTCGGGGGGAGGTCCCGAAGGCAGGGTGGGAGAAGGTCGCGCGCCCGATCCCCCTCTGTGAGGAGAGGCCGCGGGACGCCTTCTGGTTCCGCTACCTCGAGCCGTCCCGCGCGCTCTACCTCAAGTACAACGCGTGCCGCGACCCCGAGGGGTTCCAGGCGCTGGTCGGGGAGATATGGAAGGAGATTGAGGGGAAGCCCCTCGAACGCTTCATTGTCGACCTGCGCCACAACGGCGGGGGAAACTCCGCCCAGTTCCGGCCCCTCCTCGAGCGATTGAAGGAAGATGCGCGGCTCCGCGGGAAGGGAGCGATCTTCGGGATCGTGGGGCGCCACACGTTCTCCTCGGCCGTCATGAACGCGCTCGAGCTGCGCGCCCAGGTCAATGCGCTGATTGCCGGGTCCCCCACCGGCGGGAAGCCGAACCACTACGGCGAGGTGCGGACCTTCGCCCTTCCGAGCACGAAACTGAACGTCCAGTACTCGACGAAGTACTTCCGGATGGTCGGCGGGGATCCGGAGTCCGTGCCGCTCGACCTCCCCGCGCCGACGAGGATCTCCGACTGGCTCGCCGGACGCGACCCGGCGCTCGAGGCGGTCCTCGCCTGGAAGCCGTAGGGACGTCGGCCCGCCCCGGGTTTCCCCCTCCAGTGAGGGGGCGGGGAATTCCGAAGTAGCAGCGGGCACCGGGCTGTCCGGCGACACCGGCGGAGGGATGTGATGTGAACCCGACCCACTCGAATCTCCCTGCGGAGCTGGGGACGATCTCGACTCCCGGGGCGGCCCCGGCGGAGAGGACGAAGGAGGCGCTCGCCCGGTTCTTCCGGGAGGAGTGCGCGGCCCTGCTCGGCCGCGCCTGGAAGACGCTCCACCACCTTCCCGAGGCGGAGCAGGCGGTCGAGGCGACGGCGCTCGAGGCGATCCGCTCCACCGGATCCGGTCTCGACCCGGATTCCCTTCCCGGCTGGGTGTCCGAGACCCTCGACCGGGAGTGCCGCAGCCGCCTCGCCCGGCTCGAGCGGGAGGCGCCCACGACAAGGCGCCCGCCGGGCGTGGAGCCCGACCCGGAGGAGGACCTCCTCGGCGCGCTCGGCGAGGCGGGAGAGTCGCGCTGGATCGACGACCTCGACGCGTTCGTGAGGCGCGAGGTCGAGTCCCTCCCCGCCGAGCTGCGGATCGTCGTCGAGCGCGGCGGGCTGGGGGGCGAGTGGCTCTCGCACCTCGTCCGCAGCCTCGGCGTCCCGACGGCCGTCCTCGCGGACCGCCGGCGCCAGGCCTTCGAGATCCTCCGCCCACGGTTCCGCGGAGGGATGAGGAGGCTCCAGCCATGAACTGCCAAGACGCGGCGCCGCTCCTGGTCGCGATGGCCCACCGGGACCTACCGCCCACCGGGGAGCCGCCGGTCCGGGAGCACTTCTCCTCCTGCGCCGGCTGTCGCGCCGCGGAAGCCGACTATCAGCAGATGAGGGCCCTTCTCCGCGCGGTCGGGAGGCGCGACGTGGATCGGGAGGCGCACCTGTGGGAGCGCGCGGATGTCCTCCGAGGGAAGATCCAGGCCCACTTCGATCGCGAGATGCCGCGCCCGGAGCCCGCCCCCTCCCCGCAGGACGCGGCCGCCACCGCGGTCCTCCGACACTCGAAAGCGGATGCGCGCGTCCTGCGACTGATCGGACTCGGCGTCGCCCTCGCGGTCGTGGCGCTGGTCGCGATCCCTTTCCGCCATGAGGCGTCCCCCTCCGAGATCCCCGACCGCGCCCGGCTCATGACCGGCCCGGTCCGGGTCGAGGTCGAGGAGGACCACACCTCCGTGGTCGACGTCGGGAACGCCCGGATCGAGGCGCGCGGGCCCGCGGCGTACGTCGCGAGGCTCTGGGGTTCCCGGGCCGCCTTCGAGAGGGGCGTGGACCCGAGGACGCGGGAGTGGGCCGCCCGCACGGGGCTCATCCTCGCCAACTGGCCGGTCCTCGAGGTCGGGCCGGTCTCCGGTCTCGTCACCGTCGAGAACGGGTCGGGGAGGGTCACGGCGAACGCGGGGGAGGTCGTCTTCGCCTCGGCCCGCCGGTTCCTCCTCATCCGGGAGTGAGCCCCGGCTTCCCGCGGCGACCCTCCGTGGAATCCCTTCTCGCGCGCGCTCCACGGCCGTCGGGAGCCGGAGCCGCCGCGTGACCCGCTCCTTCGACCGGGCCGGCAGGCGTCCGTGAGGCTCTCGAGATCGTCGTTCCTGGTTGTCGCCATGGGCGCCGCCCTCGCCGGGTGCAATGCCTTCGGCCAGTCGCGCTCGCCCGTGCCGGAGCCGGAGGCGGCGAAGGCGTGCGTCCACCTGACCCGCCCCGACGGGGCCCGCTACTTCCTCGGCTATGCCGACCGGGGGAGCGCTCGCGAGGGGTACCTGCCTTTGCCCCTCGAACAGTACGACTCGCTCGCGGGTTGGGCGTCCCATTCCAAGTACACGGACGTCGTCGCCCCCTTGGACGTGTACCGGGTCTCCGCCCGGATGGCCACGCGGGACGAGCGGAGCGAGCACGGGAACTACGGGATCCACGGGCTCTTCACGCGATGGCACGAGTACAAGTGGGCGGAGTACGCGCAGGCCGCCTACGACGCCGTGACCTACGGCCTCCGCCGCGCGTCGCCGATCCGGCAGTCCCTCGAAGCCTCGCTGGTGCGCCTGGGCGTCGCGAAGTGGAAGGGAGAACTGCTCCAGATCAAGCGGCGGGAGCTCTCGGCGCCGGAGAAGGAGAAGCTGCTGATGCTCCTCGCCACCACCGAGGACACCCTCGCCGGGGAGGAGGGGATGCGGGGGGTGAAGCGCACGATCGAGGCGTTCGCGCGGACCTGTCCTCCGGATCGCCAGGAAGACGTCCGCAAGTCGCTGGGCAGGTTCCGGGTCGAGTGACCGGAAGGGGTCCGGGCCTGCCCGCGATCCCCCCCTACTCGTACCTGAGCGCCTCGATCGGATCGAGCCGCGCCGCCCGCACGGCGGGGTAGAGCCCGAAGAAGACCCCGACCCCGCACGAGAAGAGGAACGCGAGCCCGATCGAGCCTGCGGCGATCGTGACCGGCCAGTGGAGGGTCCGCGACAGGAACTCCGCCGCCCCCGCCCCGAGACCGATGCCGAGCACGCCCGCCACCGTCGAGAGGGCGACCGCCTCGAAGAGGAATTGGCGGCGGATGTCTCTACTCCGAGCCCCCACGGCCGCGCGCAGGCCGATCTCCCGGGTCCGCTCGACGACCGAGACGAGCATGATGTTCATGATTCCGATCCCGCCGACGAGGAGGGAGATCGAGGCGATGACGGCAAGGAGGAGGGTCATTACCCGGGAGGTCTGGGAGACCGTCGTCGCCATCTCCGCCATCGTGAGGATGCGGAAGTCGTTTTCCTCGCCTGGGTGAATGTGGTGGCGCTGGCGGAGGAGGGCGGTCAGGTCGTCTCCGGCCGGGGCCATCGCCGAGCCCGAGGTCGCGGTCACCAGGAGGGCGTCGACGTTGTCGAAGGCCGAGCCCTGCAGGACCTTCTTCACCGTCGTCCAGGGGGCCAGCACGACGTCGTCCTGGTCCTGCCCCATCGCGTTCGTCCCCTTCGAGGTGAGGACCCCGACGACCTTGAAGGGCATGTTCTTGATCCGGAGGAAGCGGCCGAGAGGGTCCTCGCCGAGGAAGAGGTTGTCGACGACGGTCCGGCCCAGCACGCAGACGCGGGCGGCGGAGAGGACGTCGGAGTCGGCGAAGAAGGCCCCTTCCTCGAGGGGCCAGTCGCGGACGTCCGTGAACTCGGTGCCGGAGCCGAGGATGCTCACCGGGACCCAGTTCTGGTCGCCGTAGACGAGCTGGGCCCGGGTGCGGACGACGGGAGTGACGGCCCGGATCGTGGAGATCTCCCTCACGAGCGCGACGCCGTCTTCCGGGGTCAGGGTCGTCGCGCTGCCGGCGCCCCAGGAGAAGCCCCCCGAGGAGGCGGCACCGGGGAGGACCATCAATAGGTTCCGCCCCATCGAGCCGATCTGCTCCTGGATCATCGTCGATGCGCCCTGGCCGATGCCGACCATCGCGATCACGCTCGCGATGCCGATCACGATGCCGAGCATCGTCAGTCCCGTGCGGACGCGGTTTCGCCGCAGGGAAGAGAGGGCGAGGCGGAGGGTGGTCCAGCCGTTCATGCCGCCTCCTCGAGGATCCGGCCGTCCCGGATCCGGATGATTCGACGGGCCTCGGACGCCACGTCGGGATTGTGGGTGACGAGGACGACGGTGATCCCTTCCTCGTGGAGGCGACGGAAGATCGAGAGGACCTCGCGCTCGGAGCCGGTGTCGAGGTTTCCCGTCGGCTCGTCGGCGAGGAGGATCGAGGGGCGGTTGACGAGGGCGCGCGCGATCGCGACCCGCTGCTGCTGGCCGCCGGAGAGCTGGCTCGGGTGGTGCTCGAGGCGGTCGCCGAGGCCGACGCGCTCGAGGGCTTCCCGGGCCCGGCGGCGGCGCTCGGAGGAGGCGAGGCGGTTCCAGTAGAGGAGGGGAAGCTCGACGTTCTCGAGCGCCGACGTGCGCGCGAGGAGGTTGAAAGTTTGGAAGACGAAACCGAACTTCTGGTTCCGGATCCGGGCCAGCTCGTCGCGGGAGAGGCCGGAGATCTCCCGCCCCTCGAGGAGGTAGCGCCCCTCGCTCGGCCGATCCATGCAGCCGAGGATGTTCATCAGGGTCGTCTTCCCCGACCCGGAGGCGCCCATCACGGCGACGCTCTCCCCCGGCTCGATCGAGAGGGAGACCCCCTGGAGCGGGGCGATCTCGACCTCGCCGAGGCGGTAGCGCTTCGAGACCCCCTCGAGGGCGATGAGCGGCGGAGCCATCAGCGTCCTCTCGGGGCGCCGTAGCGCGGCGCGAAGGGGTTGTGGACGGAGGAGTCGTTCTCGACGAGGAGGCCGGCGGCGACCTCGACTCCTTCATGGATGTCTCCGGAGACGATCTCCGTGGAACTGCCGTCCGTCGGGCCCGGAACGACGGGGATCGGGCGCAGGCCGGTCGGGGTCGGGAGCCAGAGGCGGCTCTCGGCGGGGCGGTAGGTCGCTCCCGGGGTGGGAGGGGTCAGGGCCTCGGCCCCGGCCGGCGTGAACCGGAGGGCCGCGTTCGCGACCTTGAGGACGCCCGAGCGCCGCTCGATCTCGAAGGCGACAGTCGCCGTCATCCCCGGCAGGAGCTTCTCTTCGGGGTTGTCCGCGTCGACGAGGACCGTGTAGGTGACGACATTCTGGACCGTCGTCGGGGCGAGCCGGACCTGGGAGACCTTCCCCGAGAACTTGAGGTCCCGGTGGGCGTCCACCGTGAAGGTCGCCGCCTGCCCGACCGCGACGCGGCCGATGTCGGCCTCCGCGACGCTCGCCTGGACCTGGATCTTCTTCAGGTTGTCGGCGACGACGAAGAGGGTCGGCGCCTGCAGGCTCGCGGCGACCGTCTGCCCGACGTCGACGTTGCGCGAGACGACGATCCCGTCGATCGGGGAGACGATCGTCGTGTAGCGGAGGTTCACCTCGGAGGAATCGAGCGTCGCCTTCCCCTGGTCGACGACCGCCTGCGCCACCTTCTGCTGGGCGACGAGGGAGTCGTAGGCGGCCACCGCCGCATCGAGGTCCGAGGGGGAGATCAGCTCGCGCTTCGCCAGCTCCCGGGACCGCGCGAGTTCCTTCTCCGCCTGGACGAGGCTCGCCCGGACGCGCCCGACGTCGGCCTGGGCGCGGATCAGGTTCGCGTGGTTCTGGTCGACGAGGGCCCGGAGCGGGGCGGGGTCGATCTGCGCGAGGACCTCGCCGGCCGCGACCCGCGAGTTGAAGTCGGCGGAGAGCTTCTGGATCGAGCCGGTCACCTGGGTGCCGACCTGCACCTGCGTGACCGGCTCGACCGTCCCGGTCGCGTTCACGACGACGAGGAGGTCCCCCCTCTCCACCCGGGCGAGTCGGTAGCGAGGGGCGCCGCGCGAGGCCTTCGCCTCGTACCAGACCGCGGGAACGCCGAGGGCGGCGAGCGCCGCGAGGATCCAGAGGGTGGGCTTCATGGGATCGCATCTCCCGGTTCGGACCTAACCGCCGACGGCCCTCTTCAGCGCCGCGATCGATATATCGACGTCGAACCGCGCCTCGATC
>CBRGOK010000132.1:0-8435 GCA_967798035.1 uncultured bacterium | reverse complement strand
CTTCTCCCAGGTCGACTACAGGAACGGCGGCGCCCACGAGGAGAGCGTCGACCGGCTCGACGTCGCCCCCCTCCTCGGGATGGCGTGGCCGAACGCCTTCGGGCCGGTGTCCGCGGGGATCGCCTTCCTCCCGGAGCAGGGCTATCGCGGAAAGATCCGGCTCCGGACCGAGGCCCAGGCGGGGCCCGGGGCGACGCCGCCGAGCGAGAGGATCCCGCTCGAGACCTCTTCCTACACCTTCGCCGTCTCGCCCGCGCTCGCCCTCCGCGTCTCGGAGTCCCTCGCATTCGGCGTCGCGGGGATCGTCGAGACCTCCTCGCTCGACGTCGCGGGGTTCGCCGAGGAGCCCGTGGACCTCTTCGCCGGGGAGGTCTTCCCGGGGATCACGTTCGGGGACTTCCTCTCCGCCTCGGGGTTCACGATCTTCCAGACCGACTACCGCCTCGACGCGCGCGGGGGCCCCTCCTTCGCGCTGCGGCTCGGCGCGCTCTGGAAGCCGGCGCCGGGGTGGTCGGCCGGCGCCTACTACCGGAGTCCCTCGACGCGGGCCGACCTCCACGGCGACGTCACCGTCGACATGGGGAACCAGTTCGGCGATCCCGGTTTCGACCGCTTCTTCCCCGACGGGCGCGTCGGGCACTACGACGTCGACGTGGAGGGCTACCGCCTCCCGCAGTCGGCGGGCCTCGGGGTCGCGTGGGAGCCCTCGCCCGACTGGCGGCTCGGGGCGGACTTCCGCTGGGTCGACTGGTCGGCGACGTTCGACGAGCTGCGCTTCGAGCTCGACGACGGGGACAACGGCGGCTTCAACACGATCGTCGGGGACGACGGCTTCGACATCGTCTTCCCCCTCGAGTGGCGCGACCTCTGGGCGGGGGCGATCGGCGTCGAGCGGCGCCTCGAGGACGGGTGGACGATCCGGGGGGGCTTCGCCGCGAACAACAACCCCGTCCCCGATTCGAGCGCGATCGTCTACGCCCCGGCCTTCTCGAGGTACCACGCCGCCCTCGGGGCCACGAAGCGCATCGGCGGCGTGGACTTCCACGCCGCCTACCTCCACTCCTTCCGCGAGGAGGTCCGGGTCGGGCGGAGCGACGTGGCGAGCGACTTCGACGGCTCGCGCGTGTCGGTCTCCGTGGACTCGCTCGTCCTCGGGATCTCGGTTAGTTTCTGAGGAAGATGCGCGGCGCCCTTCCCCTGCTCCTCCTCGCCGGGCTCGCCCCCTCCGCCCTCGGGCAGCCGAACCTGACGATCCTCCACACGAACGATCTCCACGGGCACGTGCTGCCGTGGGGGAACGGGCCCGGCCAGCGCGGGGGGATCGCCCGGATCGCCGGGATCGCGGAGGCGATCCGCACGGCGAACGCGGGAGCCGGGATCGGGACGCTCCTCCTCGACGCGGGGGACCAGAGGGAGGGCTCGCTCTTCTACGACATCGACCGCGGGCGCTCCCTCTGGCAGATGATGGAGGCGACCGGCTACGACGCGATCCAGGTCGGCAACCACGACCACCTCTTCGGCGTCCAGGCCCTCCACGACGACCTCGCGGCGGCGTTCCCCGGGTTCGCGCAGTCGGCGCGGTTCCTCTGGGGGAACGTGAACCCCCTCTCCCTCGACTCGACGGGGACGCTCCCGCAGCTCCAGGTCTCGGCGGCGGCGATCGCCGGGTTCGAGAACGGCTTCGCGGATCTCGCGGGGACCGTGGACCAGGCGCTCCTCGACGCGCCCTTCGCCAACTCGAAGGTCTTCAACCAGACGCTGATGTTCCAGGTGGGCGCGATCCGGGTCGGGATCTTCGGCCTCGACACGGAGGAGATCCTCTACACGCAGACGGCCGATCGCCCGACCTTCGGCGGGGACCCGGCGGAGGGCGAGCACCTCACGTTCTACGACCCGGTGGCGCACCCCTACGCCGCGGCGATGGTCGCCTACCTCGACGACCCGGACGAGAATCCCGGGACCGACGACGGGGCCGACCTGATCGTTGCGACGAGCCACCTGGGGGCGGCTCGCGATCCCGATCTCGCCGAGGCCGCGGTCGCGCCCAACGGGAGGGGGATCGACCTCATCGTCGGGGGACACAGCCACACGCGTCTGAACACGGCGGTCCCGTTCGTCCATCCCGGGGGAGGGACGACCTGGATCGTCCAGGCGGGCTCCCACGGCGAGTTCCTCGGCCGGGTCGACCTCCTCGTCGACGCGGCGACGAACGCGGTCACGCTGCTCGGCGCGTCGCTGGTCGAGGTGACGCCGGCCGCGCCGGAGGATCCGCTCGTCGCCGCGCTCGTGGGCCAGGCGAAGAGCGCCGTCGACGCGGCGTACGGCTCCCCCTACGACACGACGCTCGGCACGGCGGGCGGCCTCTTCGTGCCCGGCCTGCTGGCGCCGAGCGCGCTCGGCAGCCTCGCCGCCGAGTCGGTCCGCTGGAAGGCGAACGAGCCCCCGCTCTCGCTCGGCGTCGACTTCTCGATCTGCGTCCCCTTCGTCCAGCGCCAGGCGGTCTTCCCCGGGGCGTTCACGGCGGGGGAGGCGGAGGAGGTCCTGCCGCTGCACGACCTCGGGACCGATCCGGTCCACGCGTCGACCTTCCACGCGATCGACCTGCCGGGCGGATTCGTGAACGCGCCGAACCTCCACGACCTGCTCCTGCTGATCCCGGGGACGAATCCCCCCGACTTCCAGGGGACGACGCGCCTGGAGCTGTTCCTCGAGGCGATCTTCTCGCTCGAGGACCTCCTCGACGGGCTCGGCCCGCTCCTCGGGTTCGACCCCCCGGAGGTGGGTCCCTTCCTGAACGGGCTCGGCTGGAGCGGGATCTCCCTCGTCGTCGACCCGGCGGGCCCCCTCTTCGAGCGGATCGATCCCGCCACGATCGAGGTGGGGGGGATCCCCTGGGTCGGGAACGAGGGGACGAGCCTGCGCTTCACGATGGACTCGATCGTCGCGCGGCTCGTCGGCCCGTTCCTCGGAGGCCTGATCCCCGTCGAGTCCCCGCCGAACTCGGGCAACCTCGGGCCGCTCTTCCCCTACGACCCGGTCGCGGACGACTCGGGCGCCCCGACCTGGATGGCGCTGCGGGACTTCGCCGCCTTCGCCGGGACGCTCGGGCCGGCCTTCGAGCCGGACGGCACGCTCGTCCGGTCGACCGCTCCCGACCTGACGATCCGCCCGTCGCGATTCTCGTTCTTCCCGCGCGCCGCGATCGCGGGGCAGCTCCTCCGGGTCGAGGTCCCGGTCGAGAACCTCGGGGAGACCGCCGTCCTCGGGGCCCTGGTCGAGTTCCGGACCGACCCGACCCCCCTCGTCCACAACGACGACCCCGACGGCATGACGGACGGGACGACGGGCGCCGCCTGGCCCCTCCTCGCCTCGATCCCGATCGGGCCGGTCGCTCCGCACGACGGGTCGGCGCCCGGGGAGTTCCCGGTCTCCTTCACCCTCTCCGTGCCCGGCGGATTCGCCCCGGGCGAGTACCGGATCTCTCCGAGGATCCTCGGGGTCCTCTCGGCCGATCCGCTGCGGCCCGAGACGGTCCTGGCGAACAACTCGGGGGAAGGGATCTCGGCCCCGGTCGCGGCCCGCGACCTCCTCCAGGTCCGCGGAGTCCCGACCCTCGGCTCGACCCTCGAGGTCACGGTCGAGGGGAACCCCGGCGAGTGCTACTGCGTGCTCCTCGCGAGCGCGGCGGGCGTTCTCCCGCTCCCCGGCATCGGCACCATCCTCGTCGATCTCGCCCAGTCGATGCCCCTCTACTTCGGGATCTTCGACCCCTCCGGCACCGCCTCGCTCTCCGTGCCGATCCCCTTCAGTCCGGCCCTCCTCGGCTCCCTCTTCTTCCTCCAGGGGGCCCTCACCGACCCGGGAATCCCGGCCACGGCGCTGACGAACCGGGTCGGACCGCTCGCGATCTTCTAGGGCGTCAGCGGACCTCCAGGACGAGGACCCGCTCGAGCGGGCGCGTCGAGATCCCGAAGGGGAGGAGGCCGTACGCGTGGGAGTAGAACCCCGCGTTCGCGGGGAAGGCCATCGTCCGGAAGGGGAACGGATCCTCCACGGCGTCCATCCGGACCGCGACGAAGCGGAACGGCCCCGCGTCGGGCTCTCCCTGCTTGTGGGCGACCTCCGCGACGACGAGGAGGTCTCTCTGGCGGATCGGCTCGTCCGCCTCGTAGCAGCGGGCGCC
Source organism: uncultured bacterium (assembly GCA_967798035.1). Lineage (GTDB taxonomy): Bacteria > Planctomycetota > UBA1135 > UBA1135 > JAKEFM01 > JAKEFM01. Next base: position 4,252 of record CBRGOK010000132.1, on the reverse strand, counting down.
CGCCTTCTCCGCGTACCACTGGAAGCCCCAGTGGCCCGCGAACCAGCCGCGCCGGCCCGGGCGCACGAGCGGCCGCACCGTCCTCTCGGCGAGGTCGCGGTGCGCGCGGGCGAGGCGGGCATCCGCGACGGCGGCGCAGAGCCCGAGGAGGAGAGACGCCCCCGCGATCAGGAGCGGGCGGCGGACGCGCGAGCCGGGAGGCTCCAACCGGAGCGCCGCGAGGGCGAGGGGAGCGAGCGCGGGGACGAGGTACTTCGCCGAGGCGTGGACGTAGACGACCGGGAGCATGAGGGTCCCGAGGATCCACGCCGCGAGGAGGGCCGCGGCCGGGCGGTCGGGAGCGCCCCTCCGGAAGGGGAGGAGGGCGACCCGCACGACGAATCCGGTGCCGGCGGCGGCGGGGAGGAGCACGGAGAGAACGTGGAGAGTCCCCTGTCGGTAGACCTCGGGGAGGAGGAGCGCCAGGACTCCGGCGGCCGCGAGACCGGGGAGGAGGAGGAGGAGCGCCTTCCTCGACGCGAGCGCGCAGAGCGTCGGGGCGGCCGCGAGCGAGAGATGAGCCCCCATCGCGAGGAGGCGGGCCGCGTGGAGGCGGTTCGGCTCGAGCGCCGTGAGCGAGGAGACTGCTTCGCCTCCCCCCGCGAGGAGGGTCCAGGGCATGGACGCGGCGGGGGAGAGGAGGAGGGCGCCCCACGCCAGGGGACTGCGGATCCCCCTCAGGAGGGCGAAGACTCCCAGGGCCGCCGGCGCCGCGATCGCCCCGTAACGGGTGAACGAGGCGAAGGACATGAGGAGGCCGCCCCCCAGGGTCCGGAGCGGCCAGGCGCTCCCCGTCCCCTCGAGCCAGAGCGCCGCGCCGAGCGTCGCGAGGGCGCCGGCGAAGGTGTCGGGCATCACGGTGGTCGCGCAGACGATCGCCGCGGGCGAGCAGGCGACGAGGATCGCGGGAAGGAGGGGGCGTTGCCCCAGGGCGCGCGCGAGGCGCGCGGTTCCCCAGACGAGGAGGGCCGCGAACGGCGCGAGACAGAGGTGGAAGCCGCGCTCTCCCTCGACGCCGAGGCGCAGGAGGAGCGCGAGGAAGTAGAAGAAGCCCGGAGGGCTCGCGAAGACCTCGCGCGCCGGCCGCGTCCGGTCGTCCAGGTTGACCTGGAAGTCGAGGGGGTGGAGCGGGTCGCGGGCGACATGCTCCGCCGCCTTCAGGAAATGGGGATCGTCGATGTGGAACGGCTTGTCCGAGAAGAGGACGGCGAGGCCGCCCGCGGCGAGGCACGCGAGGAGGATGCCGAGACGCTCCCGCCCCGGTTCGCGGGCGCCGGCGGGATCGGTCAAGACCCCTTCCGTCGCAGGAGGAGCCTCATCCCCTCGGGAAGAGGGCGCAGCGTCCGGACGAGGGCGAGGAGGTCGTCGGCCTCCCCCGGGGCGCCGCGGTCGCGCGCCTCCTCGACGAGCCGCTCGAAGAGGGCTGCGGTCTCCCAGGCCGCGGGCGCCCGCTCGAGGAGGCGGGCGGCGTACTCGCGCGCCTCGCGCGCCCTTCCCGCCGTCCGCGCGAGGTCGGCCCGGAGCCGGAGGATCTCCGGATCCATGGGCGCCGACTTCTCGGCGGCGGCGACCGCCTCCGACGCGAGGTCCCGCGGTCCGGACTCGACGAGGAGGCGCGCGGATTCAAGGCGGAGCCGGGCGATCCCTCCCGCCTGCGTGCGCCGTTCCCACTCGGCGAGGCAGGCGCGCGCCCGCGCGAGCGCCTCCTCGGATTCTTTCACGCGCCCTCCCTCGCGCCGATCGCGGGCCAGCCGCAGGAGCGTGGCGAACCGGAGCCGGACGAAGTCCGGGACTTCCGCGCGGAGGCGGGGCGGGAGGGCCGAGTCGGCGAGGGCGTACTCCTCCTCCGCGGCGGGGAGAAGTTCCGGCCTCCGATCCCCGATGTCGCTCCGGAGGCGCGCCATCGTGTAGTGGACGTCCCACCCCTCGGGGGTCCCCGGGGAGGGTCGCGTGCGGAGGAGGAGGAGCGGAAGGGCCACGGCGAGGGCCGCCCCGACGAGGAGGCCCGCCTGGCGGGGGAGGGGCGCCCCCTCGAGGGGAACGACCTCGGCCTCGACGGGCAGGCGCCGCAGGCGCCCGACGAGGAGGAGGATGAGGCCCGCGAGGAGGAGGGCGAGGACGGCGAAGCCGTAGGGGCGCGCGCCTCCCTCCCAGCCGAGGACCGTGTCGGCGAAGTACCCCTCGGCGAGGAGGGGGAGGACGCACTCGGCGAGGGGATTGCGGAAGACCTCGGGCGCGTCCGGGCATCCGAGGTAGGGGGGGAGATAGAGGAGGAAGGAGAGGAGGGCGAGTCCGGCGAAGAGGATCCGCCACCGCGCGAGCGCGGGCGCGAGTCCGACCGCCAGGAACGGGACCGCGGCGGCGAGGTAGCGGGGACCGTAGCACCACCCCCCATGCCAGCCGTAGAAGCCGGCGTTGGCGATGAGGGGGAGTCCGACGCATGCGAGGCCGAGCGCCGCCTCGCTCCGCCAGGCCGGGTCCTTCCAGAGCGCCCGGAAGCCGGGGATCGCGAGGAGGAGGAAGGGAGAGAGGAAGAGGAGGCCGCGAGACGGGGTGACGAGGATCCCGAAGAGGGCCGCCGGCGAGGGGAAGGAGATCCCGAGGAGCCCGCTCTCGCTCCCGCGGGCGAACTCCTCCGTCACCTGCGAGCCGTAGGAGAGGGTGAAAGGGGATCCGAAGCAGGTCCGGTTGTAGTGGAGGAGGAGGCCGAGGGGGATCGCCGCGCCGGCGCAGAAGGCGAGGAGCGGCACCGGAGAGCGCCGGAGGCGGATCCCCGCGTAGGCCGCCACGGGGAGGGCGACGAAGGCGGCGCCGTAGTCGCACAGCACCCCCGCCCCGAGCAGGAGACCGGCGGCGAAGGCGCGTGGCCCGACTCGTCCCTCCCCGCGGGCGGCGGCGACGAGGATCGCGGCCCCTGCGAACGTGAGGGCCGCGGCGGTCTGGTGCCCGGAGAAGAGCGTCGCATGGATCAGGGCGAGGGTCCCGAAGGAGGTCGCCAGCGCCAGCGCCGCCGCGGCCCCGGGTCGGGCGCCGAGTCGTCGCGCGGAGGCGAAGAGGAGGAGCGCGAGGAGGGCGTTCGGGAGGCTCGTCGTCGCGAGCCGCACGAGGTAGAGAAGGGTCGGGTCGAGGTCCGAGGCCCCCCGGAGGGGGGTCGCCTCCCGGAGGAGCCACCAGACCGGGGCGGCGAGGAAGGGGAGGCCGATCGCCTTCGAGGAGTAGGCGTGCTCCCGGGAGGCCGAGAGGTCGATCGTCCGGGAGGCGTAGGGGTCGATCGCGAACGTCCCCCGCTCCGCGATCGAGGCGGCGAGGAAGGCCCGGCTGCGGGAGTTGTCGTACTCGATCGGCCGCACCACCCAGGCCGAGGCGAGCAGGACGGTCCCGAAGAGGGCGAGCCGGGCCCCCCTCATGTCCGCCGTGGACGCCCGCGCATGGAGGAGCGTATTCTCGGGTCGCCCAGCCTCGACCCCAAGGAGGGGTCGGAGGCTACGGAGGGATCGGTAAGTGCGCTTCCCGCTCGCCGGGATGGCCTTCCTCCTTCCACAGGTCGGGCGTCCCTCGACCGGGAACCCCGACCTCGAGAGAGGGCTCGCCCTCCTCGAGTCGGGAAAGGCGGCCGAGGCGATCCCGCACCTGCGGAAGGGGGCGGCCGACCTTCCCGCGCTGCCGGCCGCGTCCTTCTACCTCGGCAGGGCGCTCCTCCTCGCCGGCGACCCGCGCGAGGCGAAGGAGACGCTCTCCCGCGCGGCCGGGGGCGCTCCGCTCGTGCCCGCGGTCCGTCTCGCCCTCGGCCAGGCCGCCGCCGCCTCGGGGGAATTCGACGAGGCGGAGCACGCCTTCCAGAAGGCGTTCGAGCTCCGCTCCGGCGACCCCGCTCCGCTCCTCGAATGGGGGGAGGTGGAGCTGCGCCGCGCCGTCTTCGCGAAGGCGCGGGACGCCTTCTCGCGGGCGGAGACGGTCGCGCCCGGGCAGCCGCGGGCGCTCCGCGGGCTTGGCGAGGCGTCCCTCGGCCTCATGGACCTCGGCGCGGCCGAGGGGGCGTTCCGCCGGGCCCTCGAGGCCCGGCCGGACGACGGAGTCGCCCTGCTCGGCCTCGGCAAGACGCTCCTGCGCCGGGGGGACCTCGAGGGCGCGGCGGTGGCTCTCTTCGACGCGGAGGAGAACCTCCCGCGGGACGCGGAGGTCGCCTACCAGTTGGGACACCTCGCCGCGCGGG
>CBRGOK010000131.1:0-8436 GCA_967798035.1 uncultured bacterium | reverse complement strand
GTCCCGTGCCCTCCGAAAAGCACGAAGCCAGGGCCCCGCCCCTCGGGAGGGGACGAAGGCCCGCTCGACCATCATCCGAAGCCAAACAAAAAAGTGGGTCGGCCCCACTTTTCTGATGGCCTTCCGGCCCGCGCCGGCTCGATTAACGCGTGAACTCATAATCCCTTCCGGCCGCCTTTGTCAAGGAGGGAGGGGGGTCGCGTTGAGAGGTCCGGGGGCCGGCGATAGGATCGCCTGGTTCCCCTTGAGGTCCTCCCCGACGACGGTCGAGCTCCAGGTCGCCCTCGACTTCCTCGAGCTTTCCCGGGCGATGCGGGCGGCGCGGGAGGCCGCGGCGGGGGGGGCGGAGGTCCTGGAGGCGGGGACGCCCCTCATCAAGAGCGAGGGGCTCGAGGCGGTCCGCGCCCTGCGCCGGGAGTTTCCCGACCGGCGGATCGTCGCCGACATGAAGACGATGGACGCCGGGAGGGCCGAGATGGAGGCGGCGGCCAAGGCGGGGGCGCATGTCGTCACGGTCCTCGCCGCGGCCTCCGACGCGACGATCCGGGAGTGCGTGGAGGCGGCGCGCAACTACGGCTTCGAGGTGGAGGCGGACCTGATCAACATCCCGGACCCCTCCGCGCGCGCGCGCGAGCTCGAGGCCCTCGGCGTCGGCATCCTCGGCGTGCATTGCCCGATCGACGAGCAGATGCGGGGGGCCGATCCCTTCGAGACCCTCCGGAAGGTCCGCCAGGCGGTCTCGGTCCGCCTCGCCGTCGCCGGCGGGATCACCTCGGAGTCGGCGCCCGCGGCGGTCTCCGCCGGGGCCGACATCGTCGTCGTGGGAGGGGCGATCACGAAGAGCGCCGACGCCGCCGCGGCCGCGCGGGAGATCCGGGAGGCGATGCGCACCGGCGTCGGCCGCCGGACCGCGCTTTACCGGCGCGCCGTCTCGGACGAGGAGGTCCGCGCCTCCCTCGCCCTCCTCTCGACCCCGAACCTCTCCGACGCCATGCACCGCGCGGGGGACCTCGACGGTCTCCGCGCGATCCAGGCGGGGCGGAAGGCCTTCGGCCCCGCCGTCACCGTCCGCACCTGCGCCGGCGACTGGGCGAAGCCGGTTGAGGCGATCGACCACGCCCGGGAGGGGGACGTGATCGTCATCGAGTCGGGCGGGCGCGCCCCCGCGGTGTGGGGGGAGCTCGCCTCCGAGTCGTGCCTGCAGAAGAAGATCGCCGCCGTCGTCGTCGACGGCGCCGTGCGGGACGTCGACGCGATCCGCGCGATCGGCTTCCCTGTCTGGGCGCGGGAGACGAACCCGACGGCGGGGGAGCCGAAGGGCCTCGGGGAGATCGGCGCCCCGATCACGATCTCGGGGGTCCGGATCCTCCCGGGGGATTGGATCGCGGCCGACGACTCGGGCGTGGTCCGCATCCCGAAGGACCGGCTCGGAGAGTTCGTCAACCGCGGGATGGACGTCCTCGAGAAGGAGAACCGGCTGCGCGAGGAGATCCGGCGCGGCTCGACGCTGTCGAAGGTCGGGGAGATCCTCCGGTGGGAGAAGCCGTGAGGGGGATCCTCCTCCTCGCGGCGTCCCTGCTCGCGCCCCTCTCCCTCGCCCCCTCCCAGGAGCCCGCCCCCGACGGGGAGTTCTGGCGCTGGCTCCTCGAGAGGCTCGAGTCCCCCGACGACGCCGTGAGGGAGAACGCCTTCCAGAGCGTGGTCAAGGAGGGCGCCTCGGCCGTCCCGCGACTCCTCGAGGGATTCGAGGGGGCCTCTCCGCGCGGACGGCTGCTCCGGGCGCGCATCCTCCGCCGCGTCGGAGACGTCGGGACGCTCGAGGCCGTGCGGGCCCGGCTCCTCGACCCGGACCCGGAGGTCCGCCGGGAGTGGGCCGGCTTCCTCGCCCGCCCCGACCTCCCCCGGGAGACCCTCCCGGGGCGGGTGGACGACCTCTGCCGGCTCGCACGGGATCCCGACCCGGCGGTGGCGGACGCGGCCATCGATGGATTACGCGGCCAGGAACGGCCCGAGTCGGCCCGCGAGCTCGCCACCCTCGGCCGGTCGAGGGACCCCGTGCTGCGGCGCAAGGCCTCCCTCGCGATCGCCGAGATGCCCTCCGGCCGGGGCCACCTCCTCGGCCTCGCCCTCTGGCTCGAGAAGGAGGATCCGGCGCTGCTCGCCCTCCTCTTCCCCTCCGTCGGCCGCGCGCTCGGGAGCCTCGAGTCGAGGGGGGAGCTGCCGGATCCCGAGCCCGCCCTCTCCCTCTTCGCCCGGCACTGGAACGACGCCGACCTCGTCCTCGAGCAGCGCGCGAGGGCCGGCTTCCAGGTCTGGTTCGAGGAGCTGAACGACCTGCACCTCACGGATCGGGCCGCGGCCCGGCTCGAGTGGATGGAGCGGGCGGCGGGGGAGCCCCTCCTCCTGATCGAGCTCCTCGTCCACCACCACCTCTACCAGACCCGCGACGAGGCCGCGGCGCTCCGGTGGATCGAGCGCCAGCGGCGCTTCGCGGCGGCCGATCCGGGCCCCGAGGGGAGGGACGCGGCCTCCGGGGCGCACCTCTACGAGGGCCTGCTCCATCTCCTCGCCGGGCGGGCGACGGCGGCGGAGGAGTCCTTCCGCCGGTCCCTCGAGGTCCTCGAGCGCGCGCGCCGGGACGACCCGATGCTCGCCGCGGCGAGGGCCTCCGGCGCCGCCCTGTCGAGCGAGTCCGCCTACGCCGCGGGCGGCGTCCGCCTCCTGTCGCTGCGCGCGCTCAACTCCCTCCTTCACCCCGGGACGCCCGGTCTCCCGTCCGCGGAGGAGGGGTTCCGCGCCACCCTCGACCGGCTGCAGCAGGAGGCGGAGTCCGGCGCCCTCCGGATCCCCTTCTTCGACCCGATCCTCCTCAACCACGCCTCCGGACCGTACCAGGTCCTCCTCCGCCTCCTCGTCCCGCGCGGCCGGGGGCAGGCGGCCGCCGAGGCGCTCCGGCGCCTGGCCTCCATCCTCTCGCGGATCCGCCCTTCCGAGTTCCTCCCGGTGGGGAAGGGGGACCCGCTCCCCGAACCGGAGGAGCCCTCCCGGGCCCCGCTCCGGCCGAGCCGGCTCCCCCTCCTCCTGGCGCGGTTCGAGGAGGACCGGGGGGATCGCGCCGAGGCGCTGCGGATCCTCGACCGCCTGGTCGAGATCCACCGCAAGGACGCCCCCCTCGACCCGGTCTACGTCGTCGATGTGCTCCAGACGAGGGGAGGGCTCCTGATGCGCCTGCGGAAGGGCGAGGAGGCGAAGGAGTCGCTCCTCGCGGCGGTCCGGATCCTCGAGACGCTCCGCGACCGGGCGGCGAGCATGGGGTCGCTCGTGAGCGAGGCGGACGCGAAGGCGGACCTCGCGAGCGTCTACTCGACCCTCGCCGTGAACGAGAACGTGGTCCGCGGGGACCGGCAGGCCTCGATCACCTTCCGGAAGATGGCCCTCGACCTCGACCCGACCGACTTCCACCGCGTCCTCTACGCCTGCCAGCTCGCCCGGGACGGGCGCGCCGAGGAGGCGCGGGAGGCGGTCTCCGCCGTCTCGCCGGGGCCGAACACGCTCTACAACCTCGCGTGCGTCCACGCGCTCCTCGGCGACGTCGAGACCGCCTTCGAGTTCCTCCGCCGCGACTTCGAGGTGAAGCGCTCCGGGGGACAGTCCCCGGACGCGGACCGGGAATGGGCCTGGAACGACCCCGACCTCCGGGGCCTGCGCGGGGACCCGCGGTTCGTCGAGATCGTCGGTGAGGCCCCCCCCTCGAAGGGGCCTTGAGCGTCCCCCTCCGCGCACTCGACGGGGCGGTCCTCACCGAGAAGGGCGTCCGCTGGGCGCGGACGGGGCACCCCTGGATCTACCGGGACGACCTGCGGGAGTGCTCCGCCGAGCCCGGGGCGATCGTCCCCGTCCGGCGCCCGGGCGGGGGGATCGTCGGCTGGGCGGCCTACGGCGACCGCTCGAGGATCGCCCTCCGCTTCGTGGCCCGCGGGCCCGCGGCTCCCGGAGCGGGACTCCTCCGCGAGAGGCTCGAGGCCGCCGCCCTCCTGCGGGGGAGCTCGGTCCAGGGCTCGACCGCCTACCGGCTCGTCTCCTCGGAGGCCGACGGCCTGCCGGGCCTCGTCGTCGACCGGTACGGGGAGGTCTTCTCGATGCAGAACTCCTCCCCCGCCGCGGAGCGGTGGAAGGAGGAGGTCGCCGACTGGCTCCTCGAGCGCTTCGCCGCCCGGGCGATCGTCGAGCGCAACGAGGGGGCCGTGCGGGACCTCGAGGGGCTCGAGCGCCGCTCCGGCGTCCTGCGGGGCTCCCTCCCCGAGGAGACCTGGGTGGAGGAGGGAGGCGTCCGCTACGCCGTCGACGTCCTCGGCGGGCAGAAGACGGGCGGCTTCCTGGACCAGCGGGAGAACCGGATGCGGCTGCGCGAGCTCGCCTCCGGCGTCGTCCTCGACGCGTTCGCGTACGAGGGGCTCTTCGGCCTCCACGCCCTCGCCGGAGGGGCGCGTCGCGTCGTCTGCCTCGAGAGCGCGGCCCGGTGCGAGGAGCCGGCGCGGCGCAACTTCGCGGCGAACGGATGGGGGGACTGCATGGAGTGGGTCCGGGCGAACGCCTTCGAGTTCCTGCGGGAGGAGCGAGGGGGCTTCGACGTCGTCGTCCTCGATCCCCCCGCCTTCGCCAAGAACCGCGCCGAGATCGCGGGGGCCCTCCGCGGATACCGGGAGATCAACCTCCGGGCGATGAAGGCGCTCACGCCGGGGGGCCTCCTCGTCTCCTGCTCCTGCTCCTCGAACGTCCGGCCGGAGGCTTTCCTGGAGGTCCTCCGGGAGGCGGCCGGGGACGCCGGGAGGCGGGTCCTCCTCCTCGAGTTCCGCGGCCAATCGCGGGACCATCCGGTCCTCCTGACGCTCCCGGAGTCCCGCTATCTCAAGTGTGCATTCCTACAGGTGTTCTGATCGCCGCCCCGAGTCGGTCCACCCCTCCCTCCGGACGGGGCTCCTTGCGACGGAACCCCCGAATCTCTAACATGTTTCGCCCGCTGATGTCCCGGAGAGTCGTCCTCATCTTTCTCAACGGTCGCGAGCGCCAGATCGGGGAGGGGAGCCTCCTCTCCGACCTCCTAGCCAGCCTCGACCTGCCCGCCGACGGGTATGCCGTGGAGGTGAACGGCAGGCTCGTGCCCCGAGCCGAGGCGGGGTCCCGCCCCCTCCTCGCGGACGACCGCGTGGAGGTCGTGACGCTGGTCGGAGGAGGGTGAGCTTGCCGACTCCCCATCTCGCTGACGAACCCCTCGTCCTCGGCGAGCGCCGCTTCCGGTCCCGGCTGATCCTGGGCACCGGGAAGTACCCCGACTTCGAGACGATGCGGGCCGCCCACGAGGCCGCCGGCACCGAGCTCGTGACGGTCGCCGTCCGTCGCCTCGACCTGTCGGCGCCGCAGGGGAAGCGCCTCCTCGACTTCGTCGACCGCTCGAAAATCGCGCTCCTGCCGAACACGGCGGGGTGCACGACCGCGGAGGAGGCGATCCGGACGGCCCACCTCGGGCGGGAGGCGGGGCTCTCGGACCTCGTGAAGCTCGAGGTGATCGGGGACGAGCAGACCCTGCTCCCGGACCCTGTCGAGACGCTCAAGGCGTGCAGGCCCCTCGTGCGCGACGGGTTCACGGTCCTCGTCTACACCTCCGACGACCCCGTCCTCGGGCGCCGACTCGCGGGGGAAGGGGCCGCCGCGGTCATGCCCGCCGGCTCCCCAATCGGCTCGGGACAGGGGGTCCTCAACCCGAACAACATCCGCATCCTCCTCGAGAAGGTCTCCGTGCCGGTCATCGTGGACGCCGGCGTCGGGACGGCCTCGGACGTCGCGAGCGCGATGGAGCTCGGGATCGCCGGGGTCCTCCTCAACACCGGCGTCGCCTGCGCGAAGGACCCGGTCCGGATGGCGAGGGCGATGGCGCTCGCCTGCGAGGCGGGCCGGCTCGCCTTCCTCTCCGGCCGGATCCCGAAGCGCCTCCACGCCTCCGCGTCGAGCCCGGCGGAGGGGCTCGCCACAGCGAGGTGAGCGAGACGCGCCCGCGCGCACTCGACCGCACATGACCGGCCCGATCCCCCTGTTCATCGGTGCGCGGCCTCGTCCGCTCGGCGGAGTCCGGCCCACCTGGCTCGCCGCCGCCTCGGCGTTTCTCCCCCTCGCCCTCTACCTCGGCGGCGCGGCGATCCTCGGGAACGCCCTCCGCTCCTCCTTCACGGACGGGCTGGTGCTCCGCGCCGAGGCGACGCTCCTCGCGGGGGTCCCCGCCCTCCTCGCGATCGCCCTCCTCGAGCGTCGGGCGGGGAGGGACGGGCTCGCGTCGGTCGGGCTGCGGGAGCCCTTCGCGGGCTCCCTCCTGCGTGGGCTCGGCCTCTACGCGGTGGCGTTCCCTCTCCTCGCCCTCGCCTCGATGCTCGTGCCGAAGGGGTCTCCGCCTTCCGAAGTCGCGCTCTTCGAGCTCGTCCCCGCCCTCGAGCCGGTCGGACTCCGCATCTTTTTCTGGGCCGTCGGGATCTCCGCCGTCGTCGTCGGGATTCCCCTCCTCGAGGAGGTCCTCTTCCGCGGATGGCTGCAGGGGGTCGCCGGTGCCCGCGTCGGCCCGTGGGTCGCGATCCCCGCCGTCGCCGGGATCTGGACGCTCGGGCACGCCCCGGCGGACCGCCCCGCCATCCTCCTCCTCGGCCTCCTCCTCGGATTCCTCTACCGGAGGACGGGCCGCCTCGGCGCCTGCGTCGGGGTGCACGCCCTCCACAACGCCCTCGCCCTCTTCTTTTTCCCGGCACCGGGATGGTTCGAATGGACAGGAGCATGACATCGATCCGCAGACCGAAGGGTTCCGAACCGGTCGTCCCCGCGCGGTCCGTCCCCGCAGGGACGAAGCCCGCCGAGCGGGCGATGCGGGGCCGCCTGAAGGACATCGGGGGGTCGTACATCGCCGACACGGCGGTGATCGTGGGGGACGTCGCCCTCGGCGCGGGGGCGAGCGTCTGGTTCCAGGCGGTGATCCGCGGGGACGACGCCCCGATCAAGATCGGGGACCGCACGAACGTCCAGGACTTCGTGATGGTCCACCCCGAGCCGGGCGAGCCGATGTCCGTCGGCTCCTACGTCACCGTCGGGCACCGGGCGATCCTCCACGGGCGCAGCGTCGGCGACCGCACGCTCGTCGGGATGGGGGCGATCCTCCTCGGCGGCTCGGTCGTCGGCTCGGAGTGCATCATCGCCGCGGGCGCGGTCGTCCGGGAGGGAGCGGAGGTCCCGACGCGCAGCCTCGTCGCGGGCGTGCCCGGGAAGGTCGTCCGCAAGCTCACCGACGCCGAGGTGGCGGAGATCCTCCGGAACGCCGAGGGGTACTTCGCCAAGGCGAAGCGCTATCTCCCCTAGCCCCGCCCCGGCTCCGGCGAAGGGGTCGGGAGGCACCTGGGGGCCGCTCGCCGCCCTCGCCGTTCCCGCGCTCGCCGCCTTCCTCGCCTACTTCCCGCTCCTCGGCGGGGGCCTGACCGGAGAGGACCTCGGACTCCTCCGGGGCGCCGCCGACGCCAAGAGTCCCTCCCTCTTCGCGCCGGGCGGCGGGGCGGCGAACAATCCCTACTGGCGCCCGGTCTGGCACCTGTTCAACCGCCTCGTCGTCGGCATCACGGGAGGGGATCCGCTCGAGTGCGCGAGGAAGGCCCACGTCGCGAGCCTCGTCCTCCACTGCCTCAACTCCTCCCTCGTCGCGGCCCTCGGCTTCTCCCTCCTGCGGAGCCCGCTCGCCGCGGGCCTCGCGGGGGTCCTCTTCGCGCTCTCCCCCGGCCCCGTCGCGGCGGTGGCGTGGTTCGCCGCGGCGAACAAGCTCCTCACCGTCACCTTCGCCCTCCTCGCCATGCTGACCGCCCTCTGGTACGGGGGGTCGGGTCGCTTCGGCGACTGCGCCGCGATCGTCGGCTACGCCTTCCTCGCCCTCGCCTCGAGCGAGCTGTCGCTCGGCCTCCTCCCCGTCCTCGGCCTCGCCGTCCTGCGGACGGCCCCCGACCTGCGCACCGGCGCGTATCGCGCCGTGACCATCCTCGCGCCCCTCCTCGTCGCGTGCGTCGCCTACGTCTTCTTCCTCCAGCCCGCCGCGGCGCTGCGGCGCGGGCTGCCGATGGGGGAGGTCCCGGCAGCCCTGGCGTCTGTGGCGCGCAGCGAGGCGGGATACGTCTCCCTCCTCCTCGGCGGACCCTGCGCGCCGTCCCTGGCGCTCGCGACGGGGCTCCTGACGGCGCTCCTCGCCTGCTTCCTCACCGGGCGCACGTCGCGCTTCCTCGCCGCGTGGACCCTCCTCGCCTTCTTCCCGACGATCCTGACGGCCGTCGTGCCGTTCCACGCCGCGCTCGCGGCGGTCCCGGTCTCCCTCCTCCTCGCCTCGCCGTCGCTCCTCCTGCGGTCCGCGGCCCTGCGCCTCCC
>CBRGOK010000130.1:0-8474 GCA_967798035.1 uncultured bacterium | reverse complement strand
ACGGACCCGGGGCAGTTTCATCGGGCGGGGACGGGCCGTCAGCTCGAGCGGGCCTCGCTCCTCGACCCGTCGAAGAGCTCGGCCGCGGCGCCGAGGAGCGCCCCCTCCTCTTCCCCGAAGCCGCCGAAGATCCAGCCGGGGCCGAACTCCTCGGCGAGGTCGAGCGTCATCCCGACCGTCCGGTAGGTGTGACGCGTCTCGGCGCCGTGCAGGACGGCCGAGGCGTAGGCCTCCGGCGCGAGGCGGATCGCGTAGGCGGTCCCGAGGGCGACGGCGAGGAGGACGCCGCTCCTCGGCGAGACGAGGGCCGGGATGCCGTAGACGATGCCGCGGGACTTCACGGGGAACGCAGCCCCGAGGTTGTCCCACAGCCTCTCGACGATCTCCGGGTGGCTGCCGAGGCTCAGGTAGGGGTCCTCTCCCGGGCGGGAGCGGCGGAAGGCGACCTCGGCAGGACTCGCGCCACCGGCAAGGTAGCGGAGCGCCTTCGTGTTCGCCGGGTGCCGGACGTCGAGGGAGGGTCGGGGCTTCACGCCCCCTTCTTCGGCAATCCGGCGTGGAGGGGCGAAGTCGGGGGGAGGGGCCCCCTCAGGTCCGCTCGAACTCGAGGCGCGCGGCGCCGCCGCGCCCGACCGCTGTGGCGAGCGCCTCGAGGAGGAGGGAGAGGGGGCCGAGGAGCGGGAGGGCGAGGAAGGAGGTGGCCTTGGCCGCGAGCGGGATCGCCCGCGACGAGGGCGCGCGACGGAGCGTGTCGTAGAGCGCGTCGCGCGGCGCGAGGAAGCGGTTCAGGAGGGACTGGTACATCGGGAAGGGGCCCTGGAGCAGGGAGAGGGTGGAGACCGCGCGCGTCGCGAACCCGCAGCGCTCCCCGAGGCGCCGGAGGCTCGAGACGCCGAAGTTGTGGAGGTGCCGGGGAGGGTCGTAGTGGAACCAGCCGGAGCCGCCGAGGCGGGCCTGCCACGACTGGACGTTCGGGCACTCGACGAGGAGCGTCCCTCCGGGCCGGAGCACCCGGCGGACCTCGCGGAGGGTCTCCTCCGGGTCGCGCAGGTGCTCGAGGACGTGCCAGATCATGACGAAGTCGAATCGGCCGTCCGGGAACCGGTGCTCCGCGAGGTCCCCTGCGCGCACGTCGGCGCCGCTCTCCCGCCGCGCGCGTTCGGCGGAGCGCCCGTCGCGCTCGGTCCCGGAGCAGGCGTACCCGCGGCGTACGAGCGCGCGGAGGACCTCCCCCCGGCCGCAGCCGACGTCGAGGACGCGGGCGGGGGGCGCGACGCGCCGCGCGACGTGCCGGGCGCGCCGCAGGGCGAGGCGGACCGCCGCCCGCTCGACCCAGGTCACGAATCGCTCGTGGCCCGGGCCGTAATACGCCTCGTCGTAGGCGGCCGCGAGGACGGCGTCGCTCGGGGGGGGCTCGAGGCTCACCACGCCGCACGCGAGGCAGCGGGCGAGCCGGAATCGCCCCTCCCGGACGGCGACCTCGCCGACCGTCTCGCGGACGGGCGGGGCGGCGCAGCCGGGGCAGGCGGGCGTCCCCCTTTTCACGACCGGAGGATAGCCCGAGGGCTCGATCGGGAAGAGAATGCCGGCGGAGGGATCCATGCACGCCGACGTCCCGATCGGACCGCAGCGCGCGCCCCGCGGCGCGGCGATGACCTGCCGAAACTGGCACGCGGAGGCGGCGCTCCGGATGCTCCTCAACAACCTCGACCCCGAGGTCGGGGAGAACCCGGCCTCCCTCGTCGTCTACGGGGGATCGGGGAAGGCGGCGCGCGACTGGGACTCCTTCCGGGCGATCGTGGCGACGCTGCGGAGGCTCGGGGAGGACGAGACCCTCCTCGTCCAGTCGGGAAAGCCGGTCGGCGTCTTCCGCACCCATCCCTGGTCCCCGCGCGTGCTGATCGCGAACTCGAACCTCGTCCCGCGGTGGGCGACGGGGGAGTACTTCCGGCGGCTGGAGCAGCTCGGCCTCATGATGTTCGGCCAGATGACCGCGGGGTCCTGGATCTACATCGGGACCCAGGGGATCCTCCAGGGGACCTACGAGACCTTCGCGGCAGCGGCGCGGAAGCACTTCGGGGGGACGCTGAAGGGGAAGCTCGTCGTCTCGGGCGGCTTCGGCGGGATGGGGGGGGCGCAGCCGCTCGCCGTCACGATGAACGACGGGGTCTTCCTCGGGGCGGACGTCGACCCGGCGCGGATCGAGCGGCGCCTGCGGTCGGGCTTCTGCGACGTGATGACCGGGGACATGGACGCCGGGATCCGCCAGGCCCTCGAGAGCCGGAACCAGGGCGAGCCCCGCTCGATCGGCGTCGTCGCGAACCAGGCCGACCTCCTCGCCGCGCTGCGCAATGCCCGGCTCGTCCCCGAGATCGTGACCGACCAGACGAGCGCCCACGACGAGCTCAACGGGTACGTCCCGAACGGCATGACGTTCGAGCAGGCGCTGGCCTTGCGCGAGCGCGACCCGAAGACCTACGTCCGGGAGGCGTACCGGACGATGGGGGAGCACTGCCGCACGATGCTCGAGCTGCAGCGGGCGGGCTCGGTCGTCTTCGACTACGGCAACAATCTCCGCGGCCAGGCGAAGACGGCGGGCGTCGAGGAGGCCTTCGACTTCCCCGGCTTCGTCCCCGCGTACATCCGCCCGCTCTTCTGCGAGGGGAGGGGCCCCTTCCGGTGGGTCGCCCTCTCGGGCGACCCCGAGGACATCGCGCGGACGGACGAGATGGCGCTCCGGGAGTTCCCGGAGGACGAGTCCCTCGCCAAATGGATCCGGCTCGCCCGGGAGCGGGTGAAGTTCCAGGGGCTCCCCGCCCGGATCGCCTGGCTCGGCTACGGCCAGCGCGCCCGGTTCGGCCTGCGCGTGAACGAGATGGTGGCGAAGGGGGAGCTCAAGGCCCCCGTCGTGATCGGCCGCGACCACCTCGACGCGGGATCCGTCGCTTCCCCGAACCGGGAGACCGAGGGGATGAAGGACGGCTCGGACGCCGTGGCGGACTGGCCCCTCCTGAACGCGATGCTCAACGCCTCGAGCGGGGCCTCCTGGGTCTCGATCCACTCGGGGGGCGGGGTCGGCGTCGGCTACTCCGTCCACGCCGGGCAGGTCACGGTCTGCGACGGGACCCGGGAGATGGCGGCGCGGATCGAGCGGGTCCTCACGAACGACCCGGGCCTGGGGGTCGCGCGCCACGCGGACGCGGGCTACGGGGCCGCCGCCGACTTCGCGCGCGCGAAGGGGATCCAGCTCCCGATGGAGGCGAGAGATCGTTGAGCCTCGCGCTCCTCCTCCTCGGGCTCCTCGCCCTCCTCGACACCCTCCGGGAGCCCGCGCGGACGAGGGAGGCGCGGGCGGGGGCCTCGTTCACGGCGGTCGGCGCGCGCTTCGGGTCGGCGAGCGCGAGGATCCTCTGCGCGGCCCTCACGGTCTCCGGGATCTCCCTCCTCCTCCTCGGCACGTGGGCCGCGACCGCCTCGACGGCGGCCCCGGACGCAGACGGCGCGCCCGCCATCGGATTCGGGCTGTTCCTCCTCGCCTGCGGGCTCGGCGGGCCGCCGAGGGAGGCGGACGTCCACTTCGCGCGGACGGAGGTCCGCGTCGGGTTGCGCAGGATCCCCTACCAGGCCTTCCACCGATTCGAGGTCGACGAGGGTGGAGGGGTGTTCCTGCAGGGGAACGCGGGCCCCGTCCGGGGCTGCGTCGGGCCGGAGGAGGTCGCGCGCCTGCGCGCGTTCCTCGCGGAGCGCGTCGAGCCCCGGCTCGAGCCGCCGCCCGGACCCACCGACGGCACCTGAATTGAAGGACGGCGTCGAGCGGGCCTCCTGTCGCCCCGTCGCCCCGCTCGCGGCCCCACGTCGGCGAAACGCCGCGATCCGTCGCGCCCGCGAAACCCGGAGCCCGTGAAGGGCTAGGAGTCCCCGGCCATGACCATCCCCTACGGATTCCTCCTCTCGGTCGTCGCGGCTCCGTCCGGCCCTCACGGCGGGATCTACGCTCCTCCCGCCCCTCCCCCTGGCCTGGGTCCGACCGCCACCCCGGCGCCCGGCCGGTCGGGCCCTCCCGCCCCGGCCGGAGTCACCCCGCCGGCTGGGGGCCCGGGTTCGGTCGGGCCCTCGACTCCGGGCGCCCCCGGCGCGGGAGGGGGCGCGGCCGGAGGCCCCCGGACCGGGGGGCTCGTCCTCGACGACCGGGCCGAGTGGTCGCTCTGGTGGGAGCGGAACAAACTCGACTTCCTGCGCCCCCGGCGTCCCTGGATCGAGATGCCGGCCACGCCGAGCGACGACGCGATCCCCGGCCGGACCGCCTCGGGTCAGCAGGGAGCGCGCCGCGCCGAGCTCGTCGCCGCGATCGAGGCGCTCCTGCGGGACGAGGACTACAACGTCCGCTCCTCCGCCCTGATCGGACTCGGCCGACTCGACGGCGCCGCGCACCTCGCGGCCTTCCGCGAGGGGTTGCGGGACGTCCATCCGCAGGTCCGGGACGCCGCGGTCCTCGCGCTCGGGGCGAGCGGTCGGGGGGAGGCGGTCCCCGACCTGCTCCGCCTCGCGTGGGCCTCGCCCGGGGATCGGCGGGACGATTCCCCCTCGGCTCTCCCCGCCCGCACCCGCGCCATGGCGCTCGCGGCGCTCGGCGTCGCGAGCTTCCGGGGAGCGGGCGACCGCGCCTCCGAACTCGCCCGGGCCTGGCTGCGGGCCGCCGATCTCCCCCGGCGCCGCGAGTCGGGCGCGGCGGCCGGGGTCGCGCTCACCCTCTGCCGGGACGTCGGCTCCATCGAGGACCTCCTCGCCGCCGCGCGGGATCGCGAGCAGCCCTCCCCGGTCCGGGCGCGGGCGCTCACCGCCCTCGGGGCGATCGGGGACGCCTCCGCCCGCGAGGTCGTGGAGGGCGCGCTGGAAGACCGGGACCTCGAGGTCCGGCGCGCAGCGGCCGTCGCGCTCGGATCGATCGCCCGGCGGGGAGAGGCGGAGGCCGTCTCCCGGCTCCGCGCGTTCCTCTCGGAGGAGAAGGACGCCGCCGCGCGGGGCTTCGCCCTGATCGCCCTCGGGAGGCTCGGGGCGCGCGAGGCCCTCCTCGACCAGGTCGACCGCGCGCCGGATGCCGCCCGACCCTGGGCCGTCCTCGCCCTCGCCGTCTCGACGGGGGGCGCGCCCGACGAGGGGGTGAAGAAGGTGCTGCGCTCGGCCTACGCGAAGGAGCGCTCCGCCGACCGGCGCGGCGCCTGCGCGATCGCCCTCGGGCTCGCGGGGGACGTGGATTCGGGGAACCTCCTCGCCGAGGCCTTCCGGACGGAGCGCGACCCCCGCTTGCGCGGGCTCCTCGCGCAGGCGCTGGCACTCAGCCGGTCGGCGCCGGCGCGGGACGCCCTCCTCGCGGCGGTCCGGAAGGAGGAGAGCGCCTACGTGAGGGCGGCCGCCGCCTTCGCGCTCGCCTTCTTCGCCGACCCGCGGGACGTCGAGCCCCTCCTGGGAGCGCTCCGGGAGAACCGGATCTCCTCCCTGACGGATCTCTACACGCTCGCCCTCGCCTTCCACGGCGGGGAGGAGGCGTACCCGGCGCTCCTCGCCCTCCTGCGGGATCCGGGGACGCCCGCGATAGCGCGGGCGGCCGCGATCGACGGGGCGGCGCTCCTCCTCGAGGAGGACCCGGTCCCGGTCCTCCACCGCGTGGCGCGCGAGTCGAACTACCTCGCCGACCCCGAGGTCGTCGAGGAGCTCCTGAAGTTCCTGTTGTAGGGGAGCCTCACCTCGGGTCCGGGCGGCCGGCCTCCAAGGGCCCCGGCACGGGTTATGCTTGCCCTCGAATGGCGGCCGGTGGTGTCGTCGGCCGTCGGGAAAGGACGTGGCTGGTCCCATGGGGAAGAATCTGGGCACGAGCGTTCGCGCGCTCCTCGGGTGCGCGTTTCTGGGGGCGATCGCGGTCGCGGCCTGGCGGGTGCACGACCTGCCGCTGTTCGAGCTCGACCGCAACGCCATCGACGAGGGGACGGTCGGCGACGACTGGAACAACGTCCTGGTCGCCGGGACCGGCGGCGACTTCCAGAACTCCGGGGTCGTCGTGGATCCCGCCCCGCTCTCGATCTTCGCCGGGGGAGGGTCGAAGGACCTCCTCGACATCCCGAGCTGGGGGCACTCGAGCGGATCGGTCCCGGACAAGGACGACATCCGGGACGCCTTCGCCGCGGGCTACATCAACTCGGTGGAGGAGGGCTCGAACCACGTCGGGGACCTGATCCTCTACTTCGGGGCCGACCGCTTCGCGAACAGCGGCTCCTCCTCGATCGGGTTCTGGTTCTTCCAGCAGCCGGTCTCCCTCGCCCCGAACGGGACGTTCCAGGGGGTCCACGAGATCGGCGACCTCCTCATCCTGAGCGAGTTCACCCAGGGGGGGAGCGTCAGCACGGTCAAGATCTACGCGTGGGTCGGCTCGGGGGGGTCCGACGGGGCCCTCGACCTCGTCTTCTCCGGGGCCGACTGCGCGAGCGCCTCGCCCGACGACCTCCTCTGCGGGACGGTGAACAACCAGACCGTGGCGGCCCCGTGGCCCTACACCCCGAAGACCGGCGCCGCGGGGATGTTCCCGCCGGGGAGCCTCTTCGAGGGAGGGATCAACGTGACCGCCCTCGTCCCGGACAGCTGCTGCTTCACGGGCTTCCTCGCCGAGACGCGCTCCTCCGCCTCCGTGAGCGCGACGCTCAAGGACTTCGTCCTCGGGAGCCTCAACACCTGCGGTCTTCGGGTGGCGAAGACCCCGAGCGTGACGGCAGTCTGCACGGGGGACGCGCAGGTCGACTACGCCTACGAGGTCTGCAACGACGGGGCGCGCCCCCTCTTCGTGAACCTCGTCGACGACGCCGGCACGCCGGGCAACCCCGTGGACGACGTCGATGTCGACGGGGGCCAGGGCTTCACGCTCGAGCCCGGGGCCTGCCAGTCGTTCTTCCGGTCGGCGACGCTCGTCGCGAGCGGGCCCCCCCCGTTCGCGGTGACCGATACGGTGACGGCGACCGCCCAGGGGTTCGCCTCCGGCGGCCGGACCTGCACGAATACGGTCGTGGCCACCGCCGGGGCGACGGTCACGTTCTACGAATGCGCCATCGACGTCACGGCGCACTGCCAGGACGCGCCGGCGCCGGGCCAGCCGATCACGGTCACCGGCACGGTCTGCAACACGGGCCAGGTCGCCGTCCACCTGACGAGCCTGGCCGACGACAAGTCGGGCGCCCTCGCCTGCTCCGGGCCGGACCCCCTCCCGCCCGGGGGGTGCTGCACGTTCACGACGACGTACGTCCCGACCTCTCCTTCCTCGACGATCACGGTGACGGCGACGGGAGAGGTGGGTGCGGGGGGGACCGTCGTCGCCGACGCGTCCTCCGCGACCTGCCAGGTCGACTGCGCGCCGGCGATCCAGGTGAGCGCCGCCTGCCAGGACGCGCCGGGTCCGGGCCAGCCGATCGCGTTCACGGGGACGGTGACGAACACGGGGAATGCCGGCCTCTCGAACGTCGTGGTCGTCGACGAGCACGCGGGGCTCGTGCTCGGGCCGATCTCCCTCGCGCCGAGCGAGACGGCCCTCTTCTCCGGCTCCTATGTCCCGGCGGGTAATCCCTCGGCGAGTCTGGTGACGGCGAGCGGGACGGTCGAGTCGCTCTGCGCCCTCCCGCCCGTGAGCGACACCGCCTCCTCGACCTGCGCGGTCGACTGCGCCCCGGCGATCGAGGTGACGAGCGCCTGCCAGGACGCGCCCGCCCCCGGGCAGCCGATCTCCTTCACGGGGACGGTGACGAACACCGGGAACGCGAACCTCACGGACGTGACGGTCGTGGACCAGCACGCCGGGCTCCTGCTCGGGCCGATCGCGCTCGCTCCGAACCAGTCGGCCTCCTTCTCGGGCTCCTACGTGCCGACGACGAATCCCTCCTCGAGCCTCGTGACCGCGACCGGGACGCCGGAGGCGATCTGCGCCCTCCCGCCCGTGAGCGACACGGCCTCCTCGACGTGCGCGGTGGACTGCGCGCCGGCGATCGAGGTGACGAGCGCCTGCCAGGGCGCGCCCGCCCCCGGACAGCCGATCTCCTTCTCGGGGACGGTGACGAACACCGGGAACGCGGGCCTCTCGAACGTGACGGTGGTCGACGCGCACGCCGGGCTCGTGCTCGGGCCGATCGCACTCGCCCCGAACCAGTCGGCCCCCTTCTCGGGCTCCTACGTCCCGACGACGAACCCCTCCTCGAGCGTCGTGACGGCGAGCGGGCAGCCCGCCTCGATCTGCAACCTTGGGTCCGTGAGCGACACGGCCTCCTCGACGTGCTCGGTGGACTGCGCGCCGGCGATCGAGGTGACGAGCGCCTGCCAGGGGGCCCCCGCCCCCGGCCAGCCGATCTCCTTCACGGGGACGGTGACGAACACGGGGAACGCGAACCTCTCGGGCGTCACCGTCGTCGACGAGCACGCGGGGATCGTGCTCGGTCCGATCG
>CBRGOK010000129.1:0-8482 GCA_967798035.1 uncultured bacterium | reverse complement strand
GGGACGCACCTCGACGGTGACCCCCTCCAGGTCCACGGTCCCCGAGAGCCGCAGGGCCCGCAGGGGGAGCGCGACCTGCGGGGGCAGCGCCCGATCGAGCGCGACGGGGAAGGGGAGTCCGGTCGCGTGCAGGACGAACGATCCGATCGGCCGTCCCTCCTCGATCCGGAGGGAGAGGGGACCGACCCACGCCGGCGCGCCCGCGATCCGGAACGCGAGCCCTTCCTCCGTCCGCCGCACGCCGCCGGCGTCGACGTGGATCGCGCCGTCGATCCCGTCGACGGCGAAGGGGACGTCGCGCCCCCGGAGGGAGACGTCCCTGAAGCGCAGCCGCGCGGAAGGGGAGGGGCTCGAGGAGGGGCTCCTCCAGTCGAGCTGGAGATCGAGGGTCCCCGCCGCCTCGAACGACTTCGGGTCGAGCCAGGGGAGCCCGAGGAGTCTCGAGCAGACCGCCTGCACGGCCGGGTCGATCGAGACGCGGGGCGCGTGGACCTCGAGCGCGAACTCGTCCCCCGCCGGCGAGTCGCGGCGCGCGAGCGACGCGAAGACGGTCGACCCGAGGACCTCTCCCCGCAGCGCGTCCGCGCGGATGACCGTGCGGTCGCCCCGCCGCTCGACGGTGAGGCCGCCCGCAACTCCCTCCGCCCGGACCCCCTCGACGGGGAGGAGGAACGTGGATCCCTCGACGAGCCCCCGGACGACGAGCCCGAACTCCCCCTCGGGCGCGCCCCGCCGTCGCCATGCCGTCGCCTCGAAGTCGAGCCGCCCCCCCCGCAGACCGATCGGATCCATCGAGGGATCGTCCGCGAGGACCTTCGACACCGCCGCGCGGAGTTCCTCGTCGATCTCGAGGTCCTCTCCCGTCACGCGCAGGAGCAGGGCGGGCGCGGGGGCTTCCGCGCTCCGGGACCCCAGGAGCTGGCCCTCGACGCGTACCCGGCCGCCGCAGGCCGCGCCCGCGACGTCGAACCGGACGAGGTCCTCCTCGAGGACGATTCGCCCGGAGAGGTCCCGCACGCGCAGAGGGAAGGGCGCCCAGCGTGCGGAGGCGCGGCGCGGCTCGATCGTCGCCTCGTAGCGCAGGGCGCCCGTCCGGGGCGGATGGGCGAAGCGGACGCGGACGTCGGCCGACCCCTCCGGGGCGAAGTCGTCGAAGATCTTCGCCCCGCCCTCCAGCGCCGCGAGGGCCTGCCGGACGTCCCGGTCAAGGGGAAGGGCCTCGGCTCGGAGCTCGACCTCGAGTCCTGGGGGCGCCTCCCCGTAGAGCTCCGCGTCGAGGGAGAAGGAGGCCTTCCCCATGGAGCCGGAGAAACCGTGGAGCCAGGCCCGGCCGGGACGGAGGTTCGCGGACCCGCGGGTGATCTGGACGGGATAGGGGAAGCCGTAGACCCTCCCCTTCCTCCGATCGAGGAACCCTTCGCACCGCAGCTCGAGCTCCCGGACGAGAGCCTCGAGCGCCCCGTCCCACGCGCCGCCCCGGTGGAGGATCCTCCCCCGGAGGTCGACGCGCCCTCGCGGGGCGAGCCCCTCGAGGACCTCGAGCGCCGTGCGGTCGAGGGCGGCGAGGGGGCGCACGGCCTCGTCGAGCACCAGGCCGGAGGCCGCGACGTCCGCCTCGAGGGAGACGCCTCCCTCCCGCCGGACGATCCCGCGCCCGCCCACGGTCCCGCCGCGCCAGGTCCCCGCGAGATCGAATCGCGCGACCTCCCCTTCGATGCCGAGGGTGCCCGTGATCCCCTCCACCCGGGTGTCGGTCCCGGGGATCCGGACCGTCACCGCCTGGGGCGCGGCGCTGGCGCGGGGGGGGCTCCCCTCCCCGAGCCGGAGGGAGACGGTGACGGGGCCCTGGGGGTCGATCGACCCCAGCCAGCCGGAGGCCTCCGACCTGAATCGGAGGATCCCGTCGAGCAGGACGCCGGCGCGCCCCAGCCGGACGGAGGCGGACACCGTTCCGCCCGGGAAGGACGCGCTCCCTTCCCCCGCCAGGGGGCCACCCCCGGAGGAGACGAGGTCGAGGTGGAGATCCTCCAGCCTTCGCGCGCCCTCCGGTCCCTTCTCCCAGAGGAGCCGCCCCTCCCGCACGAGGAGCCTGAGGTCCTCGCCCGCTCCTCCGGGTCCGCCGAGTCCCCCCATCCGGAAGGGGTTGCGCATGCCGGGGCGGATCCGGACCTCGGGGCCCTGGAGGGTCAGACCCGCGAGGCGAGGGGAGAGCCCTCCGACCTTCAGGAGCGCCCTCGCCGAATCGACGCGGAGGAGCTCCTCGCCGCCCTCCTCCTGCAGGATCACGAGGGGGGAGACCTTGATGGAAGGCTGCAGGGGGTCGAAGCGCACCTCCCCCCGCCGGAACGGGACGGCGAGGAGGCCTCCGACCGCCTCGTCGAGGAAGCGCTCGACGATCGCCCCCGCGGTCGCCCGGAGGAGGAGGGAGGATCCGGCGGCGCCGAGGAGGAGGAGGAGGCAGAAGCGCTTCAACGGGGGCGGCGAACCTACCGGGCCGCTTCGCCCCCCGGAAGCACGTCCGTTCACGGCCCAGCGGCCGGAGGCTGGGCGGAGCCCGCGCGCTTCTCCACGGCCGCCGGCATGCGCAAGTAGAGGGGCTGCACCGAGGGGAGAGGATCCCCCCCTCGGGACGAGAAGAGGCGCGTCCCCAGCTGGAGGAGGACGTCCGCGCGCGCCCGCGCGAGCTCCTCTCCCGCGACCCGGAGTCCGGCCTCCCGGAGGGCTCGCGCGTGGAGGATCGCCCCTCCGCCGACCGCGAGGGCCCCGCTCCCGGCGAGGCGGGCGAGCCCGTCCGGCGAGAGGAGGCGGGGCGGCGCAATGCAGTCGAACCGGTCTCCGTCCCGCGCGTGGAGGGAGGCGAAGACCTCGCCCCGCTTCGCGTCGATCGCGACGGCGACGCGCGATTCCCCGGAAGGAGCACCCGCCGCCAGGGCGTCGGCCGAGGGGAGGGCGACGATCGGGCAGCGCAGCGCGTAGGCGATCGTCTTCGCGGCGGCGATCCCCACACGGAGGCCCGTGTAGGAGCCCGGTCCGGTCCCGACGACGACCAGATCGATCCCCCCGGGGCTCGCCCCGACCCGCCCGAGGCACTCCCGCAGGGCGGGAAGGAGGCCCCGGCCGTGGACGGCGGCCGAGTCGAGGGGGACCTCGGCGATCCGTCCGGCCGCCGCGAGGTCTCGATCGCGACGGCGACCCGGTGCTCCCTCAAGGCCCGCGGCGGCCGATCTCCCGCTCGAGGAGGAGGGAGAGCGCCCGGGCGGTCTCCGCGACGGAGGCCGCATCGGGGCCCTCCGTGAAGACGCGGACGACCGCCTCGGTCCCCGAGTAGCGGACGAGGACCCGCCCGTCCGCGCCGAGGCGGGCGCGGACCCGCTCGAGCTCCTCGCGCAGGGAGGGGAGCGAGTCGAGGGGAGGCTTCGAGGAGACGGGGACCGCGAGGAGGGATTGGGGGAAGGGCCGGAAGGCCTCGCGCCAGGCCGAGAGGCGCTCCCCCCTCCGCCGGAGGCACTCGAGGACGCGCAGCGCCGTGAACGTCCCGTCCCCGGTGAAGGCCCCGGCCCCGTCGAAGACGATGTGGCCGCTCGGCTCGCCGCCGAGGCCGAACCGCCCCCGGCGCATCGCCTCGACGACGGCCCGGTCCCCGACGTCGACGACCACGAGGCGACCGCCGAGCCCCTCGATCGCCCGCTTCAGGGCCGCGCTGCTCATGACGGTCGTGACGAGGGTGGATCCCGGCAGGGCGCCGCGCTCGAGGGCGTCGCGCGCGAGGCCGAGAAGGATCGCCTCGCCCGGGACGAGCTCGCAACGCTCGTCGACGAAGACGGCGCGGTCGCCGTCGCCGTCGAGGGCGAGCCCCGCCTCCGCGCCGCAGCGCCGGACCTCCTCCGCGACCGCGGCGGGGTGGAGCGCCCCGCACCCGACGTTGATGTTCGTGCCGTCGGGGATGTCGGCGAACGGGACGACCTCGGCCGCGAGCCGCGCGAAGGCCGCCGGGGCGATCCGCGAGGCTCCGCCGTTCGCGCAGTCGACGACGATCCTCGATCCGCGCAGGGAGAGGCCCGGCGCGGCGTGGCGTACCAGGTGCTCGACGACCTCGTGGGCGAGGACCGGCTCCCGCTGTCGACGCCCCTTCGCCCCCGACGCCTTCGGGGAGGTGCCAGCCGCGAACGCCCGCTCGATCCGCGCCTCGACCGCATCGGGGAGCTTCTCCCCGGCCGCGCCGAAGAGCTTGATCCCATTGTCTCCGGGGGGGTTGTGGGACGCGGAGACCATCACCCCGAGGGCGTGCCCCTTCATCCGGACGAGGTGGGCGAGGCCCGGCGTCGTGACGAGGCCGACCTCGATCGCGTCCGACCCCGCCTCGAGGAACGCCGGGAGGAACGCGTCGAGGATCCCCGGACCGGAGGCGCGACCATCGTGACCGGCGAGGATCACCCCCTTCTTCCCGGACAGGACGACCCGCGCCGTCGCCCGGGCGATCCGGGAGAGGGTCGCCGGGACGAGGGGCTCCTCGTTCGCCCGGCCCCGGATCCCGTCCGTCCCGAAGAGCTTCCTAGCGACCATCCCTCGTCGCCGGCTCGGAGGCCGGAGCCGAGGCCGGCCCGGAGGTCGGTTCGGCGGCCGGCCGGGACGTCGGTTCGGCGGCCGGCGCCGAGGCCGGCCTCGTCGTGGCGAGATCGAGGAGGCGTTCCACGATCGCCGTCCGCCGGCCGGACGGATCGCGCAC
Organism: uncultured bacterium; assembly: GCA_967798035.1. GTDB lineage: Bacteria > Planctomycetota > UBA1135 > UBA1135 > JAKEFM01 > JAKEFM01. Next base: position 3,756 of record CBRGOK010000129.1, on the reverse strand, counting down.
CTCGAGTCCGCGGACGCTCTCCCGGGAGAGGCGCAACGTCTCCCGCAGGGGGAGCTCGAACCGGCGCTCCCCGCGGGCCAGTTCCTCCGCCGGGATCTCCCCGAGGTCGACGAAGATCTGCACGAGGGACGCCGCGCGCTCGGAGTCGAGGTGGGAGACGGGGGGCGCCCCGCGGAAGGCCAGGACGAAGTCCCGCTCCGCGTCCTCGGGGCGGAGGCGGAAGGCGGCCCGCCGCTCCTCGGCCCCGGGGCCGAAGGCGACCGTCTCCACGCGGGCGCGGAAGCGCACCTCGGTCGGGCGGGGCTCGACGGGGAGCGTCACCGTGACCGAGCGGGGCTCCATCGAGAGGCCGTTCGCGACGAGGGAGGGGTGGAGGCCGAGCATCCGGACAACCCCCCCTTCCTCCCCGCCGAGGGGGAGGGGCTCGAGTCGCACCGCCTCCCCCTCCGCGAAGCGGGCGAGCTCGGTGGGCCGCCCGAGGAGCGTGACGGTGCGGGGGGAGAACCGGACCCGCTCGAGGACGAGCGAGTACCCCTCCGCCGGCTCCCCTCTCACGTCGAGGTAGCGGGCGTCGAGTCGGACCGTCCGGCTCTCGAGCTTCTCGAACCGGAGGACGATCGGGTCGGGCTCGATCCCGTCGATCAGGTCGCGGGCGTGGGGGGGCGACCACCGCAGGTCCTCGGCGCGCACCCGGAAGGTCGTCGTCTCCCGGAACGGCTCCTTCTCGGTGGCGCGGACGGGGTCGAAGACCCCGACGAGGGGATAGGCGAGGGGGAAGTCCTTCGAGGTGCCGCGCAGGCGCACCCGCACGATCGCGGGGGCGTCGAGCCCGAACTCCTTCGGGACGGCGACGCGGATCTCGCCAGGCGGCGCCGCGGGGAGCGGGAGGTCGGGGGCGGGGCGCACGGGGAGCTCGAGTGTCTCGGTCTTCGTCGTGTTGCGGAAGGCGACGTACCAGACGCCGATCGCGAGGGCGAGGGCCCCGAGCTTCTGCCAGGGATCCTCGAGGAAAGCTCGCCTCCACATGGGCCGAGTCAGGAGACCGGCGCCGGGACGACCCGGGCCTCGACCCTCCGCCGCCTCCCGAGGATCGCCCGCCGGAGCTCCCCTTCGAGGTCGCGCGCCCCCTCGAGGGGCTCGAGCTTCCCCCGGACGGCCAGCGAGATCGCGCCCGACTCCTCCGAGACGACGACGGCGACCGCGTCGGTCTCCTCCGTCAGGCCGAGCGCCGCCCGGTGGCGCGTGCCGAGGCTCTTGCTCAGCTCCGGGTTGTCCGAGAGGGGGAAGAGACAGGCCGCGGCGGCCACCCGCTCCCGTCGAAGGACGACGGCGCCGTCGTGCAGCGGGCTCGTCCGCTGGAAGATCGACTCGAGGAGGAGGCGATCGACGCGCGCGTCGAGGACGACCCCTCCCTCGACGTAGGTCTCGAGGGAATCCTCCCGCTCGAAGGCGAGGAGGGCCCCGAGCCGGTTCTGCGAGAGCCAGGCGACGGCGCGCCCCACCTCGCCGACCGTCTCCGTGGGGCTCGATCCCGAGAATCGCTGGACGAGGGGGTGCTCCCCCAGCCGGGCGATCCCCCGCCGCAGCTCGGGCTGGAAGAGGATCGCCGCCACGATCACGAGGGTCGAGAGGGAGCCCCCGTAGACGAACTCGAGCCGCTGCAGGCCGAAGAGCTCGATCGCGAGCCGCAGGACGACGGCGAAGAAGACGAAGAGGATCAGGAGGCCGCGGACGAACCCGCTCCCGCGCGTCGCCCGCACGAACCGCAGGAGGACGTAGATCGCGAACCAGAGGACCGCGATCTCGATCCCGGCCGCGAGGATGTCCCTCAGCGTGCCCACGGCCTCCCTCCCGCCGCCGCGATCGCGGAGGCGACCGCCACGACGTCGCGCATCGCCGCCACGTCGTGGACCCGGACGACCTCGACCCCGGCGGCCGCGGCCGCGGCGACCGCCGCGGCGGTCCCGAACAGGCGGCCCTCCGGCGCCCTCCCCTCGAGGATCGGGGCGAGGAAGGACTTGCGGGAGGGGCCGAGGAGGATCGGGCGGCGAAGCGCCCGCAGCTCCCCGAGGCGGCCCAGGATCGAGAGGTGGTCCTCCGCGCGCTTGCCGAACCCGATCCCCGGGTCGACGAGGGTGGAGGCCGGATCGAGCCCCCGCGAGGCGAGGTCGGCGAGGCGCGACCGCAGCTCCTCCACGATCTCCGCGAGGGGATCGCCGTAGCGGGGGTCGCGCTGCATCGTCCTCGGATCGCCCCGCATGTGGTTCACGACCAGGGGGGCGCCGCGCCGCGCGAGGAGGGGGACGAGCCCGGGATCGTCACGGCCCCCGGACACGTCGTTCACGAGCCACGCCCCCGCGTCGAGCGCCGCCCGGGCGACCTCGCTCTTCCTCGTGTCGACGGAGATCGGGACGGCGAGGCTCCGCGCGAGCCGCTCGATGACGGGGACGACACGCCGGCGCTCCTCCGCCTCGGGGACCGGATCCGCCCCGGGGCGGGTCGACTCCCCGCCGACGTCGAGGGCGTCCGCCCCCTCCGCGACGAGCCTCTCCCCGAGGGCGACGGCCTCGTTCACCCCGAAGGACCGTCCCCCGTCGAAGAAGGAGTCGGGGGTGACGTTCACGACCCCGAGGAGCCGGGTGCGGCCGCCGAGCTCGATCGGTCCCCGCGGGGAGGAGAGGGTCCAGACCGGCGCGGGCGGAGGGGGCGCGCTCGGCCGCGCGATCCCTCCCGGCGTGGCCCCCATCAGGCCGGAGCGAGCCCGGGCTCCTCCCCCGGGAGGACGCCGCGGGAGGGGACCGGGGAGGGGGCGGAGGCCTTCGGCGCCGGGGCGGGGCTCTCCACCCGCGCGGCCTCGGGGCGGAGCCGGTCGGGGACCGTCCCCTCGATGAGGGCGGTCACCTCCACCCCCGACAGCGTCTCGTACTGGAGGAGGGCCTCGGCCATCCTGTCCAGCTCGGCGCGGTGCCTCTTCACGAGCGACTCCGCCTGGGCGTAGCAGGCGTCGAGGATCGCGCGCACCTCCCGGTCGATCTGCTCGGCCTGGGCCTCCGAGTGATTGCGCCCGAACGAGAACTCCTGCCCGAGGAAGTCGCTCCCGGTCCGCTCCCCGTAGTGGACGGGGCCGACGGAATCGCTCATCCCCCACTCGCAGACCATCAGGCGGGCGAGCTCGGTCGCCCGCCGGATGTCGTCGTGGGCGCCCGAGGAGATGTCCTCGCAGGCGAGGGACTCGGCGATCCGGCCGCCGTAGGCGACGGAGATCTCCGCGTGCATCCGCTTGCGCGTCGTCGTGCGCCGGTCCTTCTCCGGGAGCTTCATCGTGAGCCCGAGCGCCATCCCGCGCGGGATGATCGTCACCTTGTGGGGCCGCTCGGCGTCGGGGAGGAGGGCGGCGACGAGAGCGTGGCCCGCCTCGTGGGTCGCGACGACGAGCCGGTCCTCCCGCTCCATCACCCGCGACTTCTTCGCGCGCCCGAACCGCACGCGCTCGCGCGCCTCCTCGAGCTCCTCCATCCCGACCTGCTCCTTGCGCCGCATGGCGGCGAGGATCGCCGCCTCGTTGATCACGGCGGCGAGGTCGGCGCCGGAGAAGGCGGGGGTCGAGCGGGCGACGATCGAGAGCTCGACGTCCCCTCCCATCTTCACCTTGCGGGCGTGGACCTTGAGGATCGCCTCCCGCCCCTTCACGTCGGGGAGGTCGATGACGATCTCGCGGTCGAACCGGCCGGGGCGCAGGAGCGCCGGGTCGAGGAC
>CBRGOK010000128.1:0-8502 GCA_967798035.1 uncultured bacterium | reverse complement strand
AGGAGCGCGGTCGCCACAGCCCGGCGGACCCTCGCTCCCATTCGGCCTTTCCTGATCGCGTCGCCCGACTCTCGAACGGGAGAGGGGCGGCCGCGGCGCCGTTGGTCGCCGCGGCCCCGTCGCCGCCCGCGGGCACCCATCACCCGAACACCGCGAGGCTCGCACCGCCCCGCGGGACGACCCGATCTTCGACGCCGGATCGAGGATCGTCAAGGTGGCGCGCTAACGCCCGCCCCGGCGCGCGAGTCTGTGTCGTCGCCGCCACGCCGGAGGTCTCGATGCGCACCCTCGCCGCTACCCTTCTGATCGGTCTCCTCGTCCCGACACCGCTCCGCCGCGGCCCTCACCCCTCCCCCGAGCCGGGGGCCGTCCTCGCCTCGTTCCCCGCGGAGGTCTCCGCGTGGCACGGCCACCTCGACGGCGCGCACGACGCCCTCCACAAGGCCTCCCACCTCGTCGTGAAGGGACCGGACGGCAAGTGGGTCGACGGGACGGTGGGGGTCGGGGAGAAGGCCTTCTTCCGAGCCGATCGGCCGGCCGACCTCGTCGACGGCGAGTACAAGGCGACCGCCTGGGGTCGCTGGACCAGCGGGGTCGAGGAGTACCCCTACTCCTGGTCCTTCACCATCAAGCGCGGGAAGTAGCTCCGCGGCCCCGCCGTTCTCGTCTCCGGGAGCCCGGGTAGGCTCCCGGGATGGACCCGAGCGCAACCTTCACGTACGACCCGGCCGAGCTGCGCGCCATGGGCGCGCGGGCGGGGGAGATCGTCGCCGAGTACCTCGGCTCCCTGGAGAAGCGGGGAGTCTCCCCCCCCGCCGATCCCCGGGCGCTGACCTCCTTCTTCGCCGAGCGGATCGCCGCCGAAGGCGCCGGCTGGAGGAAGGCCTTCGAGGAGCTCCGCGAGGTCGCCCTCCCGACGGCGATGGGGATCCCCCATCCCCTCTACCTCGGCCTCATGAACTCCTCCCCCTGGCCGGCCGGGATCTTCGCCGAGTCGCTCGTCGCCGGCTTCAGTCAGAACGCGGGCTCCTTCCGCCAGTCCCCGCCCGCGACGGCGGCCGAGTGGGCGGTCACCCGGTTCCTCTGCGACAAGGTCGGCTACGGAAAGGGCTCCCTCGGGACCCTCGTGCCCGGTGGCACGCTCGCAAACCTGACGGCCCTCCTCTGCGCGCGCGACCGCGCCTTCCCGGCATGGATCGAGGAGGGTCCCGCCGCGGCCTCCGGGAAGCGTCCCTCCTTCTACGCCTCCGAGGAGGCGCACTTCTCGATCGCCCGGAACGCCACCATCCTCGGGCTCGGCCGCACCTCCCTGCGCCGCGTCCCGAGCGTCGGCCGAGGAACGATGGACCCCGCGGCCCTCGCCTCCCTCGTCGCCCGGGACCGGAAGGAGGGAGGGAGCCCCTTCGCCGTCGTCGCGACGGCGTGCACGACGGCGACGGGGGCGATCGATCCGATCCCCGAGGTCGCCGCGATCGCCGCGCGCGAGGGGCTCTGGCTCCACGTCGACGCCGCCTTCGGCGGCGCGGCCCTCCTCTCGGAGCGCGACCGGAGCCTCCTCGCGGGGATCGAGGCGGCCGACTCCGTCACGATCGACCCGCACAAGTGGTTCTTCGTCCCCCTCCTCGCCGGGGCGATCCTCGTCCGCGACGAGGCGGACCTCGCCCGCTCCCTCGACGCCGAGCCCTCCTACGTCCCGGGAACCGCGGGCGTCGTCGACTACTTCCGGCGCACTCTCCAGGGGAGCCGTCGCGGCGACGCGCTCAAGGTCTGGGCCTCGCTGCGCGCGGCCGGGACCACCGCCCTCGCCCGGGCCGTCGAGCGGACCAGCGACCACGCCCGCCACCTCGAGAGGCTCCTCGCCGCGAGAGGCTTCGAGATCCTGCCCGACGGACGGATGCCGATCGTCGCGTTCCGCTTCCGGCCCGCCGGGATCGACGGGGAGCCGCTCGACGAGGTCCAGCGCGAACTCGAGAGGCGGCTCCTCGCCTGGAACCGCGCCTGGTTCGCGACGGCGCGCTTCCGCGGCCGCATCTGGCTGCGGGCGAACTTCGCGAGCCTCCTCACGACGGAGCGCCACGTCGAGGAGCTCGCGGGCTGGCTCGCCGAGGAGGCGCCGCGGATCGCTCCCGCTGCGCCCTGAGCCCGCGGAGGGGAGGGAGCCCTACGGCACGATCTCGACCGTCGCGGAGGAGGAGACGCGCAGGACCGAAGCGAGGCCGGGCGTGAAGACGACCGCGGCGAATGTGATCTCGGCGCCGACGATCGAGGTCCCGAGCCCCGCGGGGAGGTTCAACTGTCCTCCTCCCGTCCCGAAGAGGGAGAGGGCGCCGAAGAAGTTCGAGAAGAGCGCGCCGGTCGAATCGGCGAGGGCGAGGAAGGTGAGGGCGTCCAGGTTGATCGGGAGGGTGAGCCCGCCGGGGACGACGGTCCCCGGGAAGTCTCCGGAGGCCGACGCGAGGACGAGGTACGGGAGGCCCCCCTGCGCGAGCCCGGCGATCAGGGAGAGGGAGACGGTCCCCCCGGACGCCTCCGAGATCGTCGAGGTCGAGGGCGTGAGGATCGGCGCGGATCCGACCGCGCCGAGCAGGACGCGGGCCTCGTAGGAGCCGTAGGGACGGATCGAGGAGTTCGTGTCGACTCGCGCGGTGTAGAAGCCCTCGGTGGTGGCGGTCAGCGGGGCGATCCGGGCGTTGCGGTCGAAGCCCCCTCCCTCGGCGCTCGCGAGGAGGGATCCGCTCGGGGAGAAGAGGCCGAGCGCCGGATCGCAGAAGGTCTCCGCATCGGGGACGGCGTTGGGATAGCGCGTCTCGACCTCGATCGTGGCCCCCGCGGGGACGAAGAAGCGGAGGAAGTCCTCGTCCCCCGTCCCGGGAGCGGGGGGACTCGCGGCGGAGTAGTAGAGCGTGCGGACGGACGACCAGAGGCCCGGGGAGAAGGACGAGGGGGAGCCGAGGACGTTGTTCGGCTCGTCCACGTCGTTCGTGAAGCGCATCTTCCAGCCCGCGAACACCGCGGCGAGCTCGGCGGCGTTCCCGAAGTCGGTCGGCGCGAACCAGCCATTCCAGAAGTGGGCGATCGTCAGGTTCGTCGCGACCGCGACCGGCCCGACGAAGACCGCCCACTGCGCCCCCTCCACGGTGGCGCCGCCGCCGACCGTGAGGGTGCCGTCGTAGGGGTCGTCGTCCCCGGCGAACGGGTCGGGCGTCGAGGGATCGTCGATCACGTCCCACAAGGAGCAGAAGACCGCCCCCTCGTCCGCCTCCCCACCGGTCGAGGCGGCGAAGGGCGCGCCGTCCTCGAACCGCATCCGCAGCTGGATCGTCCCCGGGCCCGTGGAGCCGTCGTTGTTGGCGTCCAGGTAGAAGCCCGGGTCTGGGTCGCCGAACGACTTGCGCACCGCCCCTCCGAAGAAGGTCGGCCACCCCTCGCCGATGGAGAGCCGCGGATCCTGGTTGCTCTGCGCGAAGGAGTGCACCCCGCCGGGACTGTCGCTGTCCGAATAGAGGAACTGGATCACGTGGCCGATCTCGTGGAGCGCGGTCGCGTCGTCGTATCCGTCGTCGACCGCCATCGAGACGGACGTCCCCGACGTGAAGGAGCCCGATCCACCGGGCCACTGGAGGATGAGGAGGGAGCCCGGGGCGGGCGCGCCGATCGAGGGGAGCGTGACGTACTCGAACGCGCGCAGGCCCATGTCGAAGAGATTGAAGGGGTTCCCCTGCTGCGCGCCGGAGAAGACCTTCTGCGCGACGAGCGTGCCGACGGGGAGGTCCGTCGAGAGGTTCCAGTTCGGGAAGACGGAGGAGGCGGTCGAGTACAGGGTCCCCCCCGTCGTCTGGACCCGCACCGGCTTGCCGCCGACGAGGAGGGAGGTCGCGAAGCACCGGACCTGGATATTGGCCGTCCCCGCGCCCGGGACGAGGATCGAGAAGTTGCCCGAGGCGTCCGTGAAGCCCTGCGCGAGCACCGCCTGGTTGGACGTGTTGACGACCGAAAGGTCCGCGAAGCGGACGGCCAAGTTCGGCTCGTTCCCGGTGTACCCCTGGTCGAACGTGAACTCCCGGTCGACGTAGAGGAACTGGCCGGAGACGACGAAGTCCGCCCTCGCGGAGGCCGCGAGGAGGGGGAGGACGCCCGCGACGACGAGGCGTCTCATCGCAGCGGAACGGACGGGATCTCGACCGTCTCCACGCCCCCGGACCGGACGAGGCGTCCGGGGATCGACGGCGGGGGATCGCCGAGGACGATCTCCCGGAGAGCGGACACCTGCTCGACCTCCGAAGGGGAGGCGGGCAGACGGAAGCTCATGCGCGCGTGGACGAGGACGCGAGCCCCCCGCTGGCCGCCCGCGAGGTGGAGGATGCCTCGCCAGGAGAACCGTTCTCCGGCCCGGACGTTCGACGCGGTCAAAGCGCTCGACTCGGGGCACGCCACGCCCTGGGGGAGATCCAGGACGATCTCGACTCGACTCGCGTCGAGGAACGGCTCGACCTTCATCTCCACATTGCAGGTGCGCGGCCCGTCGGGAACCGCGCGGAGGCCGAGCCGGAACGGAGGGGAGGGCTTGCATCCCGGCGGCTCCAGGTGGACGGCGAGCTTCGCCGGTGAAGCGGGGAGCAGGGCGAGCCCGGCGGCGAGGGCGACGGAAACCATGCCGGGGCTCAGGCGCATGGGGCGGGGGGGCCGCCGGGGAAGACGGCCGAAGGACAAGTCTACCCCGTCCCGGGTCGGTCTGGCGGGCGTCGCCGTGGGACTCAATCCCGCAGGGAAGGCCAGTGCGGCTTGAGGATCTGTTGCGCGGCGCGCGCGACGACCCTCGCCGCCTCGCTCTCCCGCGCGTCGAGGTCGCTCTCCGTGTTCTCCCCCGTCGCGGCGGCGAGCGCGGCGCGGACGCCCGCGACGAGCCCGACGGGGTGGTAGCCCCCCTCGAGCGCGAGGACGAGCCGGCCGGGGCAGTGCTTCGCCGTCCACCGCGCGAAGAGGGCGAAGAGCGCGGCGAAGCCCTCCTCCGTCACCGACATCCCCCCGATCGGGTCGCGCTTCCAGGTGTCGAATCCCGCCGACACGAGGATCAGGTCGGGGCGGAACTCCTCGAGGATCGGCCCCGCGATCTCGCGGTAGAGATAGAGGAGGTCGCCGTCCCCCGCTCCCGCGGCGAGGGGAAGGTTCACCGTGGCGCCGAGCCCCTCCCCGGCGCCGATCTCCGTGACCGCGCCGGTCCCGGGGTAGAAGGGGTAGCGGTGGCTCGAGACGTAGAGGACGTCGGGGCGCGTCCAGAAGGCGTGCTGCGTCCCGTTGCCGTGGTGGACGTCGGGGTCGAGGATCGCGACTCGCCGGCACCCGAGCCTCGCCGTCGCGTGGGCCGCCGCGACCGCCACGTTGTTGAAGAGGCAGAACCCCATCGCCCGATCCCGCTCCGCGTGGTGACCCGGAGGACGGACGAGGGCAAAGGCGCCGCGGGCGGTTCCGGCGACGACCGACTCCGTCGCCTGGACGACGGAGCCCGCCGCGAGGAGGGCGACCTCGTAGGAGCGCTCGCTCGTCGCCGTGTCCGCGTCGAGCGAGGTCAAGCCCGCGCCGGCGGTCTGCGCCATCCGCTCGATGTGGGAGGCGTGGTGGACGCGCTCGAGCTCGTCCGGGGTCGCCTCGCGGGGCGCGGCGAACCTCGTCCCCCTCGGAGGGCGCGCGTCGAGGTCCTCGTGGATCGCTCGGAGCCGGCCCGGGTTCTCGGGGTGCCCGAACCCCGGGTCGTGCTCGAGGAACCGGTCGTCGCGGAGAATGACGGTCTCCACTGCCGGCCACGATACCGGGGGGACCGCGGCGCTCCGCCGCTATGCTGCCGGCGTTCCCCGGCCCCCTCGCCGGCGAAGGCGCTTCCATGACGACCACGATCGAGAGCACCCCGGCCCTCGTCTCCTCCTCGCTCGAGGCGATGGCGGCGCGCCTGGCGGCGGTGCGGCGCCGCCTCGGCCGCCCCCTCACGTTCGCGGACAAGGTCCTCCTCGGCCACCTCGACCAGCCGGAGAAGCAGGATCTCGTCCCGGGGGAGAGCTACCTCATGGTCCGGCCCGACCGCGTGGCGATGCAGGACGCGACCGCCCAGATGGCGCTCCTCCAGTTCGCTCACGCCGGCCGGAAGCGCGCCGCTGTCCCGACGACCGTCCACTGCGACCACCTGATCCAGGCGCGGACGGGGGCGACATCGGATACGGAGGCCGCGATCGGGGAGAACCGGGAGGTCTACGAGTTCCTCCGCACGGCCTCGCGGAAGTACGGCATCGGCTTCTGGAAACCCGGCGCCGGGATCATCCACCAGGTCGTCCTCGAGAATTACGCCTTCCCCGGCGGGCTGATGATCGGGACCGACTCCCACACGCCGAACATGGGAGGGCTGGGGATGGTCGCGGTCGGCGTCGGCGGCGCCGACGCCGTCGACGTGATGGCAGGCTTCCCATGGGAGGTCCTCTATCCGAAGACGATCGGCGTGCGGCTGACGGGGGAGCTCCAGGGGTGGGCCGCGCCGAAGGACGTGATCCTGTGGCTGTGCGGCGTCCTCACCACCGACGGCGGGACGAACCGGATCGTCGAGTACTTCGGGCCCGGCACGCGGTCGATCTCCTGCACCGGCAAGGGGACGATCACGAACATGGGCGCCGAGCTCGGCGCCACCTGCTCGATCTTCCCCTACGACGCGCGGATGGCGACCTATCTGCGGGCGACGAGACGGGGGGAGATCGCCGCCATCGCGGACCGGCGCGGCGACCTCCTCGCCGCCGACCCCGAGGTCGAGCGCGCGCCCGAGAAGTTCTTCGACCGGGTGATCGACCTCGACCTCTCCCGCCTCGAGCCCCACGTCGTCGGCCCCCACCGCCCCGACCTCGCGCGGCCGATCTCCGCCCTCGCGGGCGCCGTCGCGAAGGAGGGGTACCCCGACTCCCTCGCCTACGCCCTCATCGGCTCCTGCACGAACTCCTCCTACGAGGACCTCTCGCGCGCGGCCGACGTCGCCGAGCAGGCGCGCGCCCGCGGGGCGAAGACGGCCGTTCCCCTCCTCGTCACGCCCGGCTCCGAGCAGATCCGGGCGACCGTCGAGCGGGACGGGCTCCTCGCCTCCTTCGAGTCGATGGGGGCGACGGTCCTCGCCAACGCCTGCGGCCCCTGCATCGGCCAGTGGAAGAGGACCGACCTCCAGTCGAGGCCGCGCAACTCGATCGTCTCCTCGTTCAACCGGAACTTCCCCGGCCGCAACGACGGCAACGCGGAGACCCTCTCCTTCCTGACGAGCCCCGAGATCGTCCTCGCCCTCGGCCTGGCGGGCCGGCTCTCCTTCAACCCGCTGCGGGACGAGCTGAAGGGAGCCGACGGACGCCCGTTCCGCCTCACCGCGCCGAAGCCCGCCCCCGAGGTCCCCGAGCGCGGGTTCCTCCGGGACGAGAAGGGGTACGAGGCCCCGGCCGAGGACGGGGCGTCGGTCGAGGTGGCGATCGCGCCCGGGAGCGAGCGACTCCAGCGCCTCGAGCCCTTCGCCCCCTGGGACGGGAGGGACTTCGAGGGGTGCCCCGTCCTCCTCAGGGCGAAGGGGGCCTGCACCACGGACCACATCTCCCCGGCGGGGCCGTGGCTGCGCTATCGCGGCCACCTCGACCGGATCAGCGACAACGCCTTCCTCGGCGCCGTCAACGCCTTCACCGGGGACAAGGGGAAGGGGCTGAACCCCCTCACCGGGGAGAAGGGGGTCCCGTTCGCGAAGGTCGCGCGCGAGCTGAAGGCGAAGGGGCTGCGCTGGGTCGCCGTCGGGGACGCGAACTACGGCGAGGGCTCGAGCCGCGAGCACGCCGCGATGAGCCCCCGCCACCTCGGCTGCGCCGCGGTGATCGCGCGCTCCTTCGCGCGGATCCACCAGTCCAACCTGAAGAAGCAGGGGATCCTCCCGCTCACCTTCGCGGACCCCGCCGACTACGACCGCGTCCGCGAGACCGACCGGGTGAGCCTGACGGGCCTCAAGGACCTCGCGCCGGGACGGGACGTCGCGGGCTTCCTCCTCCACGCGGACGGGTCGAAGGACGCGCTCCGCCTGCACCACACGCTCAACGTCGAGCAGATCGAGTGGTTCCGGGCCGGCTCGGCGCTGAACCGCCTCCGCCAGTCGCCGGCGTAGGCGGGGCTCCCTGCGCGACGGGCGCACGCTCGAGGCGGTCCCCGGAGGCACGCGATGAAGGCGAGGTTCGTCGTCGTCGGAGGGTTCCTCGGCGCGGGGAAGACGACCGCGCTCGCGCGGCTCGGCAAGCGCGTCCACGACCGGGGCCTGAAGGTCGGCCTCATCACGAACGACCAGGCGGCGAACCTCGTCGACACGGGGACGCTGCGGGTCCGGGGGTTCCGCGTCGAGGAGGTCGCGGGGGCGTGCTTCTGCTGCAATTTCGACGACCTCGCGGAGTCGGCCGAGCGCCTGCGCCTCCAGGAGAGGCCCGACTGGCTCCTCGGCGAGCCGGTCGGCTCCTG
>CBRGOK010000127.1:0-8511 GCA_967798035.1 uncultured bacterium | reverse complement strand
GCCGGACCTCGCCCTCCGCGCGAGGCCGGACCGCACCTCGACCGGCGTGAGGAGCCAGATCATCCCCCGGGGATCCTCGTCGAGCAGCGCGGCAAGTCCCCGTCCGCCTTCCTCGTAGCCGAGGACGGCGAGCAGGGCGGAGGAATCCCAGAACCTCATCGCGCGTCCTCCCCCCTCTCCTCCAGGATCGCCTCGCCGAGCCGCGCGCCCGGCGCGATCGGCCCGCGGCGGCGGAGCTTCTCGAGGAACCCGGGCGGCAGGACACCCGTGCCCCGACGGATCAGTCCCTTGCGCTCGAGCCGGTCGAGCCACGCCTCGTCTCCCTTCGACCTGCCCCTCGCGCGCGACGCGATCGGCCGGATCTCGGCGATCGGCGTGTCGCGGTCGAGCACGATCACCGTTCCCCCGGCCCTCACGTGCTCGAGGTACCGACTCAATCCGTCGCGGAGCTCCGAGATCTTGGCGCGCTTCATCCCGCCATGTTAGCCAAGTTCGCCAGGAAGTCGGTTCCCCGGCCCCCCCGTCGATCGCCTCCGCGGCGCGAGGGAGGCTCCGCGCCCGGGGAGGGACGAGGAGCGCCCGTGTCGCTCAACCGCCGACCCGGACGAGCGCGACGGACGAGGGCCGGGCGGGCCCGCGGTACACCCGGTGCGTCGCCTTCACGAAGTCCGACTCCTTCGCCTTCGCGATGTCGACGAAGGTCTGGGGGTTGCGGTCGACGAGGGGGAACCAGGAGCTCTGCACCTGGACCATGACCCGGTGTCCCCGGCGGAACGCGTGGGCGACATCCGGCATCGTGAACGCGATCTCGTCCATCTCGCCCGGATTGAAGGCCTCGGGCCGGTCGAATCCGTTCCGGTAGCGCCCGCGGAAGGGCTCGCCGCGGACGAGCTGCTGGAAGCCCCCCATCTGGATCCCCTTCGGATTCGGGTCTGGGTTCGGGAAGTCCTCGGGGTAGACGTCCACGAGCTTCACGACCCAGTCGGCGTCGGTCCCGCTCGTCGAGACGAAGAGGCGAACCTCGACCGGACCCGCGACCGCGAGGTCCTCCGCGAGGGGCTCGGTCTCGTACACGAGGACGTCGGGGCGCGTCGCGGCGAACCGCTGGTCCCCGACCATGTAGTCCCGCGCCATGCCGAACCCGACCTGGCCGAGATAGGGGACGGGCTTTCCGGGATCGCTCGGGAACTCGTCGAACCCCTCGTCCCGCGGCGGATCGACCGAGAGCGAGCCTCCGGCGCGCAGGTGGAACGCGATCCTCGAGCCCTCCGGAGGCCACGCGTCGAACCGCCGCCACCGGTTCGTCCCCGTCTCGAACATCGTCGCCTCCGCGAGGCCGGGGTCGTCCTTCTCCTTCAGGTGGCGGAGGAAGAAGGGGGCCTCGAGCTTCTCGCGGTAGTCGACGGCGGTCTTCGCCCCGAACCGCACGTCGCCGAGGGAGTCCCCGTCGACCCGCGCCCACCCGCCGTGGTGCCAGGGCCCCATGACGATCCGGTTGTCGCACTTCGGGCTCTGCCGCTCGACCGCGCGGTAGGTCGCGAGGGTCCCGAAGAGGTCCTCCGCGTCGAACCACCCCCCCACCGTCAGGACGGCCGGACGGATGTCCTTCAGGTGCGGCCGCGTGTCCCGCGCCTTCCAGAACTCGTCGTACTCGGGGTGGGCGAGGAGTTCGTCCCAGTAGGGGACCGACTCGCCGAACCACCTCGCCTTCGCGTTCCCGAGGGGCCCGAGCGCGAGGAAGAACCGGTAGCCGTCGCTCGCCTGGAAGTCGATCGAGGGAGGGTCCTCCTGCGGCGGCCTCGCGCCCGACCGCTCGAAGGAGGCCATGAAGCCGAACGTGTGGGCGAGGAAGAGCGCGCCGTTGTGGCGCCAGTCGTCGCCGACGAACCAGTCGCAGACGGGCGCCTGGGGGGAGACGGCCTTCAGCGCCGGATGGGCGTCGATCATCCCCATCGCCGCGTAGAAGCCGGGGTAGGAGATCCCCCACATCCCGACCCGGCCGTTGTGCCCGGGGACGTTGTGGAGGAGCCACTCGATCGTGTCGTGGGTGTCGCTCGACTCGTCGATCTCCCCCGCCTTCTTCTGCGGCCGGTGGGGCCGCGCATGGACGAACGTCCCCCCGGAGCCGTAGCGGCCCCGGACATCCTGGAAGGCGAAGATGAACCCGTCCTTCGCGAGGACCTCCGAGGGGCCGAGGCTCGCCGGGACCTTGTCGACGCCGTACGGGGAGACGGAGTAGGGGGTTCGCCGAAGGAGGATCGGGTAGGTCTTCGTCGAGTCCTTCGGCGCGTAGACCGCGGTGAAGAGGCGCACGCCGTCGCGCATCGGGATCTCGAACTCGTGCTTCGTGTAGTTCGCGCGGATCCACTCGGCCCCCTGGGCGCGGAGGGGGGCGGGGAGCGCGCCGAGGAGGAGGAGGGCGGGATGGAGGCGCATGGAGGGTTCGTTTCCCCTGGGGCCGCGCGATCCTAACCGCGGAGGCGAGGCTAGAATCGCGGGCCCGGTCGCGACCCCCGCCCATGGGCGGACGGGCCCTCCTCCTCCTCCTGTTCTCGAGCCCCCTCGCCGGGCTCCTTCTCTCTCGACCGCAGGGCCCGAAAGTCGAGTTCGAGAAAGACGTCCGGCCGATCCTCGCCGCCCACTGCGTCGAGTGCCACTCGGGCGCGGAACCGAAGGCGGGGCTGCGGCTCGACCGGCGCGCCGCCGCCTTCGCCGGCTCCTCGAACGGCCGGTTCCGGGTCCTCTACCCGGGCGACGCCGAAGGGAGCCCGCTCTACCGCCGCATCGTGTCGGACGACGACGAAGCCCGGATGCCCCAGGGAAGGGCGCCGCTCCCCTCGGAGGCGACCGAGACGATCCGGAGGTGGATCGAGGAGGGAGCGCCATGGCCCCCGCAGGTCGTCGTCGCGCGCGAGGAGCGGGGGAAGGACCACTGGGCCTACCGCCGGCCGAGGAACCCGGCGCTCCCCACCGTCCGGAACGAGGCATGGGTGCGGGACGGAATCGACCGCTTCGTCCTCGCCCGCCTCGAGAAGGAGGGGCTCGAGCCCTCCCCCGAGGCCGACCGCGCGACCTGGCTCCGCCGGGCGAGCCTCGACCTCCTCGGCCTCCCTCCCTCGATCGAGGAGATCGACGCATTCCTCGCGGACGCGACCGGCGACGCCTTCGAGCGACAGGTCGACCGGCTCCTCGCCTCCCCCCACTACGGCGAGCGCCAGGCCGCCCTCTGGCTCGACCTCGCGCGCTTCGCCGACACGAACGGCTACGAGAAGGACGCGCGCCGCGCGATGTGGCCCTGGCGCGACTGGGTGATCTCCGCCTTCAACGAGGACCTCCCGTTCGACCGGTTCACGATCGAGCAGATCGCCGGGGACCTCCTCCCCGGCGCGAGCCGCGCGCAGCGCATCGCGACCGGATTCCACCGCAACACGATGACGAACGAGGAGGGAGGGGCCGATCCCGAGGAGTTCCGCGTCGACGCCGTGATCGACCGCGTCAACACCACCGCGGCGGTCTGGCTCGGGACGACCCTCGCCTGCGCCCAGTGCCACGACCACAAGTACGACCCCTTCCCGCAGCGCGACTACTACAGGCTCTACGCCTTCTTCAATCAGTCGACCGACGGCGGGAGCAAGACCGATCCGAGGCTCGAGGTCCCTTCGCCCGATCAGGAGAGGGCGCTCGCGCAGGCGCGGGAGCGGATCGCCGGGATCGAGAAGCGGTTCGCCGAGGCCGAGCCCTCCCTCCTCGCCGAGGAGCGCGCCTGGGCGGAGCGGGCGCGGGCGGCCCTCCCCCCTTCCCCCGAGTGGCGGGTCCTCCTGCCGAGGAGCGTCCGTTCGCGGGAGGGCTCGAACCTCTCGATCCTCGAGGACGGCTCCGTCCTGGCGAGCGGGGAGAATCCCCCGCGCGAGGTCTACGAGGCGAGCTTCGAGCCGGGACCCGCGCGGATCGCGGCGCTTCGCCTCGAGGCGATCCCGGATCCCTCCCTCCCGGAGCGCGGCGCGGGGCGCGCCGGGAACTCGAACTTCGTCCTGACCGGATTCGAGGTCGAGCGCCTGCCTGCCGGGAACGCGGATTCCCCGATCCGGGTCCGGCTCGTCGCCGCCGACGCCGACCACGAGCAGCAGGACGGCCGCTTCCGGGTCGGCCTCGCGATCGACGGCGACCCTGCGACCGGGTGGGGAGTCGGAGGGAAGCGGCTTCGCGAGCGCCGCGTCGCGATCTTCGTTCCCGAGAAGCCGATCGCGCTCGCCCCCGGCGAAAGTCTCCGGGTCCGCCTCGCCCACGAGAGCGAGCATGCGCAGCACTCGATCGGCCGCTTCCGGATCTCGGCGACTGCGGACGCGGGGCTCGCCGCCTCCCTCGCGCCGCCGGAGGCCTCCCCCTGGAGCCTCGCGGGACCCTACTCGACCCCATCCCAGGCCGAAGGCCTGAAAGCGCCCTTCCCTCCCGAGAAGGGGATCACGGAGGGCGCGCCCGAGGGACTGCCTGGGTGGGAGGAGCACGCCGAGTGGCGCGACGGGCTCCCGATCTCCCTCCCCTCCGAGCGCGGCGTCGCCTACTTCGAGCGGACGCTCCGCTGCGAGACCCCGATCCGTCTCCGGATGTTCCTCGGAGGCGACGACGCGATGCGGGTCTGGCTGAACGGCGCGCTCGTCCACCGGAGCGAGGCCTGGCCCGGATTCCTCCCCGACCAGGCGAAGGTCGACGTCGACCTGAAACCGGGCGAGAACCGCCTCCTCGTCAAGGTCGTGAACGGCGGAGGACTCTTCGGCTTCTACTTCGACTCGAGCCGCGCCACCGCCGACCGGCTTCCGATGGGCGCCGTCGAGGCGCTGCGTCTCCCCGAAGAGGCGCGGGGCGATCCCGAGCGCGGCGCGCTGCGAACGTACTTCCGAAGCCAGGTCTCGGAGACCGCCCGCGCCCTCGACGCCGAGCTGACGAGCGCCCGGGTCGAGGAGGAGAAGATCCGCGCGGAGGTGCCGACGACCCTGGTCCTCGAGGAGCGCGCGGAGAAGCGCCCGACCCATCTCTTCGTCCGCGGGAGCTTCCTCTCGCCCGGGGAGGAGGTCGAGCCGGGCGCCCCCGCCGCGCTCGGGAACCTCCCGGAAGGGGCGCCGCGCGACCGCCTCGGCCTCGCGCGCTGGCTCGTCTCCCCCGAGAACCCCCTGACGGCGCGCGTCACGGCGAACCGCCTCTGGATGCAACTCTTCGGCCGCGGGATCGTCCCGACGCCGGAGGACTTCGGGACGCGGGGGGAGTCTCCGAGCCACCCGGAGCTGCTCGACTACCTCGCCCTCGAGTTCGTCGCGAGCGGATGGGACGTGAAGTCGCTGCTCCGGCGCCTGGTCCTCTCCGCGACCTACCGGCAGTCCTCCCGGGCGAGCCCTGCGCTCCTCGAGCGCGACCCGGAGAACGTCCTCCTCGCGCGCGGCCCGCGCGTGCGCCTCGATGCCGAGGCGATCCGCGATCTCGCGCTGGCGGCGAGCGGCCTCCTCGACCGCCGGATCGGCGGCCCGAGCGTCTTCCCCCCGCAGCCCGAGGGGGTCTGGGCCGCCGCGCGGAGCGACGACCGCTGGAAGGTCTCCGAGGGAGGGAACCGCCTCCGCCGCGGGCTCTACACCTTCTGGCGGCGGACCTCCCCCTACGCGACCTTCTCCCTCTTCGACGCGCCGAGCCGGGAGGTGACCTGCACGCGCCGCGCCCGATCGAACACGCCGCTCCAGGCGCTCGCCCTGCTCAACGACCCCGCCTTCGTCGAGTGCGCGGAGGCCCTCGCGGGGCGGATGCTCGGCGAGGCGATGCCCGCGCCGCAGGCGCGGATCGCGCGCGGATTCCGGCTCTGCACCGGGCGCGAGCCCGACGCGGAGGAGTCGGACCTCCTCGCGCGTCTCCTCGAAGCCGAGCGGCAGGGGCCCACGAGCCCGGCCGACCTGCGGGCGTGGACTTCCGTGGCGAGCGTCCTCCTCAATCTCGACGAGACGGTGACGAAGAACTGATGGACCCGCGAAGCGAGATCCTCCGAGGCGGAACCCGGCGCTGGTTCCTCTCCGAGTGCGCCATGGGCCTCGGGGGAATGGCCCTCTCGGGCGTCCTCCCCCGCCTCGCGCGGGCGGCGGAGGATCCCCTCGCGCCCCGCCCTCCCCACTTCGCGCCCCGCGCGAAGAGGGTGATCTACCTCTTCATGGCGGGCGCCCCCTCCCAGCTCGACCTCTTCGACCCCAAGAGGAAGCTCGTCGAGATCAGCGGCCAGCCCGTCCCGGACGACCTCATCCGGGGGGAGCGCTTCGCCTTCATCAAGGGGCACCCGAAGGCGCTCGGCTCCCCCTACAGGTTCGGGAAGCACGGGAAGGCGGGGCACGATTTCTCGGAACTCCTCCCCCACATGGCCTCGGTCTCCGACGAGTGGGCGGTCGTCCGCTCCGTCCGGACCGACCAGTTCAACCACGCCCCGGCACAGATCTACCTCAACACGGGACACTTCCGGGTCGGGCGGCCGAGCATGGGCTCGTGGCTCTCCTACGGCCTCGGCTCGGAGGGAGCGGACCTCCCCTCCTTCGTCGTCCTCCTCTCGGGCCCCTACATGCCCGACGGCGGGGCCTCCTGCTGGAGCAGCGGCTTCCTCCCGACGATCCACCAGGGAGTCCGCTTCCGCTCGCAGGGAGATGCGGTCCTCCACCTCGCCGATCCTCCCGGGATCGATCGCCCCTCGCGGCGGCGCACCCTCGACGCGCTCGCCGGACTCAACCGCAAGGCCCTCGAGCGCTACGGCGACCCCGAGATCGAGACGCGGATCGCCCAGTACGAGATGGCCTACCGGATGCAGTCGAGCGTCCCGGAGCTCCTATCGATCGACGAGGAGAGCGCCGCGACGCGCGAGGCCTACGGCGTCGAGCCCGGGAAGGCCTCCTTCGCGAACAACTGCCTCCTCGCCCGCCGGCTCGTCGAGCGCGGAGTCCGGTTCGTCCAGCTCTACGACTGGGGCTGGGACACCCACGGCACGGGCGTGGGGGACGACATCGTCCACTCCCTGCCGAAGCTCTGCCGCGAAGTCGACCAGGCGAGCGCCGCCCTCGTCCGGGACCTGAAGGAGAGGGGCCTGCTCGAGGACACCCTCGTCGTCTGGGGTGGGGAGTTCGGGCGCACGCCGATGAACGAGGAGCGCGACGGCTCGAAGTTCCTCGGCCGCGACCACCACCCCCACGCCTTCACCGTCCTCTTCGCCGGGGGCGGAACCAAGGCCGGGGTCGCGATCGGGGCCACCGACGAGCTGGGCTGCCGCGTCGTCGAGGATCCCGTCTCCGTCCACGACCTCCAGGCGACGATCCTCCACCTCCTCGGGCTCGACCACACCCGCCTCACCTACCGCTTCCAGGGGCGCGACTACCGGCTGACGGACGTCGCCGGCGAGGTGGTCCGCAAGCTCCTCGCCTGACCCCGGGACTCCGGGGCTGGCGGCCGACCGGGTTCTCGATAACCTGCCGGGCCGTCACCCAGGCCATCCGGTTCATCGTCGAATCCAGGAGGAATCCATGTCACGAGCCCGATTCGCCGTCGTCGCCGCCGCCCTCGTCCTCGGATCCGTCGGAACGGCAGCCGCCCTCCTGCGGGGCGCGACCCCGGACGGCGCCCCCAACCTCAACGGAACCAACTGGGAGGGGACCATCTCGGGGAAGCTCTACGACCAGTCCGGGCTCCTCCCCCCGAAGGGAATCAAGGGAAAGACCCCGATCACGATCGCCGTGACCCAGGCGGGGTCGGACATCACCCTCACGGTCGATTTCCCCCTCGAGCCCTTCGGCCCGTTCACGCTCACCGGCGAGATCGGGAACTACCACCTCGTCGCGGAGGGGACCGGCCCGGCGGCCACCCCGCTCCAGTTCTCGGCGCAGGTGAACCCGACCGCCACCTCCCTCAAGGGGGCCGGCAATCTCGTCCTCGGTCCGAGCAACATCCTGGGGCAGGTGCTGTTCCTGGTCCTCGACGGGAAGGTGAAGGCGAAGATCCTCACGAAGTGAGTCGCCTCGGCCCGCAGTGAGCGACCCGGGGACGCGGACCTCCTCCACCGGATCGTCGACGACACCGAGGCCCTCCGCGAAGGCGCGCGTCCTCATCCTGGCCGGGCTCGCGGGAGCCTGTGCCGGGAGCATGGTCGCGTTCCCGGCTCCGTCGCCGCCTCCTCCCCCCGCGGAGACGCGCGACGGGAAATGGCGGCAGGACATCGCCTACCTCGCCGCGGAGCTGCCGAAGATCCACGGCAACCTCTTCCAGAACCTCCGGCAGGAGGACTTCGACGCGGCGATCGCCGATCTCGACGGCGAGATCCCCCGGCTCGACGACGCGGGGATCGCCGTCTCGATCGCGCGGATCGCCGCGAGGGCGGCCGACGCCCACACGCGGCTCGAGTTCCCGCCGGACCGCTACCCTTTCCGGTTCCACCGCTTCGCCGACGGATTCTTCGCCGTCGCCGCGACGCCGGCGCATCGCGCGGCCCTCGGGGCCCGCCTCGTC
>CBRGOK010000126.1:0-8540 GCA_967798035.1 uncultured bacterium | reverse complement strand
CCGGATCAGCGGGAGCCTTCGATTCGGGGAATGTCTCCTCGAACTCCACGCCAGGTCCTCGGAGGTGCGTCCGCCCCTTCCCCTCCCTGCTCCCGCGGCGAGAGCCCCTCTGACCCGAAGCCCGGCCCTCGGAAGCCGGAACTCGAAGAGATCGTGATGTTGCGCCTCTCGGCGGAGGAGGCCGTCGACCTGGCTCGGGGCGCGACCTGAGCGCGAGCCGAGGGGAGGGGCTGGTCATCGCTCGCGACGTCGGTATCCTCCGCCTTGCCTGCATCCCCACGGTCGGCGAGAGCTCCTGAGAGGGGAGGGGACTCGCGACCGGGAGGCGCCTCCATGAGGACGATCGACGACCTCGTCGGGCACGTCCGTGCCCACCGCTGTTCCACCCATCCGATATTCCGGCACTGGTCGGCCGTGAATCCGGAGTCCGACGCGGTCGGGGCCCTCTTCCACCAGATCCAGAAGTTCTGCGCCTCCACCCGGCCCGGCGGGAATTTCCCCGAGGCGCTCGAGCGCCACGGGATGGGGAACGAGAGCGGTCTCCTGCAGGAGATCGTCGAGAGCGAGGAGAACCACGGGCCCGAGCTGGCGACGATGGCGGGGTACATCCTGAACCGGGCGGCGGGACGGACGGTCTGCCCCGACCTCCGCGACCAGGAGGCCGTCGAGGGGAAACTGCGGGAGTGCTCCGACCGGCTCCTCGGGGCCCTTCCCGGCTACGACCGGGAGGACGGTGTGACGGTCCAGGCGCGCAAGGCGATCGCGGTCTTCGCGCGACGGGAGCGGACCGACCGGGAGTCGACCTTCCGGAACCTCGGGACGGCGCTGGCGCTCGAGATGATCTCGAACCGCCACCTGATCCCCGGTGAGAAGCACTGCCTCGTCGACAGCGGGATCTACGGCGCCTCGATGGACGACCCGGAGATGCACTACCTCGTCGAGCACTGGGGCGAGGCCGGCGCCGAGGGGCAGCACGAGAAGAACGCCTTCGAGGCGGTCTCCTCCGTCCTGAACGAGGAGAGCGAGCGCTGGATCCTGGAGGGAGCCGACGAATTCCTCGATTCGCTCGCGGGCCTATGGGACGTGCTCGACTCCGCGCTCCTGCGGTCGGGCTTCGCCGAATCGGACACGCTCGTCCCCGCCGCGAGCCGCCGCCCCTCCCAGGCCGTCCGGACCTGACGCCGCCTCAGGCGAGGTCGATCTCGGCGAGCTGGGTCCACCAGCCGTGGCGCATGAAGTGCATGTCGAGCCACGGGTAGCAGGACTGCGCCGCGAGGACGTAGTCGCTGGGGCGGGAGATCCACCCCCACTCCCCGAACCGCGCGCACCAGGGGGACCATTCGGGGAAGATCGCGACCAGGGAGGTGGCCCCCTCCCGCCGCGCGCGCTCGAGCACCGCCTCGCGCAAGGTCGCCCCGACCTCCACATCTCCGGGCGGGACGAGCCAGTCGACGAGGAGACCGGCGCGGGGGGCGGGCCAATCGGCGAGCCGGAAGACTGCGTATCCGGCGAGGGCGCCGCCGGGCCCGTCCACCGCGAAACAGACGTAGGTGTGGCGCGGGTGCTCGACGAAACGCCAGTTGAGGTAGCGCTCGTCGCGCACGACGGCGTATCCCCAGTCCCTCGAGCAGCGCGCGAAGAGCGTCGCGGCGCGCGCGTCGAAGGCGTCGATCTCCTTCGCCCCGGCCGGGGCCGCGGCCACCGGCCGGACGTCCCGGACGAGGAAGTTCTGGCGCCGGACGAGCTGGTAGTTGAGGAAGCGGCGACCCATCCGCCAGGTCTCCGGGATTGCGAGCCCCCAGTAGCCGGTGTCCCACTCCGGGGAGAGGAAGCGCTCGAAGAAGCGCTCCGCGGTCTTGACGTAGAGCCCCGGGCGCTTGAGGGCGCTCCTGTGGGCGGGATGCACGTAGGAGTCGACGATCTGCCCGAAGGAGCAGTCCTTCTCCCCCATCCGCACCCGGTAGGGCTGGCCGGCGTAGTGGGCCGCCACGAGGTCCCCCTCGAGGGCGAGGAGGACGCGGACCCCGCCGGGGTTCCGCGTGTACGCCCACTCCCATTCCGACATCGTCCGGGGGACGAAGGCGGGATTCCCCTCGGCGAAGACGAGGTTGTGGGTCTCGAGGATCCTCCCCTCGTCCCCGGCGCGGTAGGGTCGGTACTCGTACTCCGTCATGCGAGGCGCGGGAAGTCGGCCAGGGTGTAGGTCCAGTTCCGGTAGAGCCAGTTCGCGTCGAGGCGCCGCTGCGCGGGGAGCACTGCGAGGAAGTCGCGCGCCGGCTGCAGGCGGAACCCGGCCTGCTGGAACGCGATCCACTCGGGCGCGGTGTCGGGGATCAGGATCGCGAGCGAGGCGCCGTCGGCGCGGGCGCGCCGCGCCCCCCACGTCCGGAGCGCGACGGCTGCGCCGTTTTCTCCCGCGAGCACGAGCCAGTCGCAGAGGAGCCCCTCCCGGCGCCCCTCGAACTCGGCGAGGCGGTAGACGGCGTAGCCGAGGAGCGCCCCGTCCGCCCGCCGGCGCGCGAGACCCACGTCGTAGCGGTTCTCGGGATGCGCCGCGAAGCGCCAGTTCAGGAACCTCGCGTCGCGCACGGCGATGGCCCCCGCTTCCCTGGCGGCGCGCTCGAAGAGGCGCCCGACCTCCTCGGGGAAGGACGCGGTCTCCTCGACCGCGACGTCCACGACCTCCCCCTCGGCGTGCGCCCCGGGCTCGAGCCGCAGGAGGCCGCTCTCGCGGACCATCTCCCAGTCGAGGATCGGGTCGCCGGGCCTCTTCCTGTGACGCGTAGGGAGGCCGAGGTGGAAGCTGAAGCGCAACACGCGGCGCGTCGGTAGACCGAAGAGGACGGGATGGCGCTCGGGGGGCGGGCCGCCGAAGTCCCGCGCGAAGGCCCGCAGCGCGGCGAGGAACGGCCGGTCCCGGCCGAGGCCCGCGGCGGGGCTCGGATCGCCGAAGACCTCGTCGACGGCGACCCAGCGCTGGATCTCTCCCCCGACGAGGACGCGGAGGATGACGCCAGCGAAGTGCGCGAGGATGCGCCCCTCCGGATCGACCGCGAGCCGGATGCACGCCCCCTCGGGCGCATCGAGGTACCGCCAGCGCCAGACCGCCTCGGACGGAGCGCGCAGCGAGAGCTCCTCCTCGCGGGCGATGGCGCGGGCCATCCCCGAGAGGATGGAGTCCTCGTCGCCCGGGCGGTGGGCGCGGACCTGGAAAGCGGGGGTTTCTCCCATCGCCGCGCGCTCCCGCGCGGGGTGGCATTCTAGGGACGCCCGGTCCCGCCGACGGGGCGGCTCCTCCCCTCGCCTCGCGGCGGGCGCGCGGCTAGCGTGCGGCGCCGATGGCCGGCAAGCGCCTCTTCCTCCTCGACGGGACCGCGCTCGCGTACCGGGCCCACTTCGCCCTGTCGAGGTCGACGCGGCTCACCTCGAAGTCGGGCAAGCCGACCGGCGCGATCTACGGGTTCCTCCTCACGCTGCGGCGCCTCCTCGAGGAGGAGAAGCCCGAGTACCTCGCCGTGGCGCTCGACCCGCCGACGCCGACCTTCCGGCACAAGCGCTACCCCGAGTACAAGTCGACGCGGCAGAAGGCGCCCGAGGAACTGATCGCGCAGCTGCCGACCCTGCGCGAGGTCCTCGACGCCTACCACATCCCCGTCGTCGAGGTCGCCGGGTTCGAGGCCGACGACGTGATCGGAACGCTGGCGAAGCGCGCCGAGGCGCAGGGGTTCGAGGTCCTCCTCGTCAGCCGGGACAAGGATTTCTACCAGCTCGTCTCCGAGAGGGTGCGCCTCTACGACCTCTTCGAGTCGGGGAAGCCCCCGGTCCTCGTCGGACCCCCCCAGGTCGTCGAGCGCTTCGGCGTGCCGCCCGAGCGGGTCGTCGACGCGCTCGCGTTGATGGGGGACGCCTCGGACAACGTGCCGGGCGTCGCCGGTATCGGGGAGAAGACCGCGATCGACCTCCTGAAGAAGTTCGGGTCGGTCGACCAGATCCTCGCCCGCCTCGAGGAGGTCGAGAAGCCGAAGGTGCGCGAGGCGCTCCGTGCGGGGCTGGAGAGCCTGCACCTCTCCCGCGAGCTCGTGACGATCGAGACCGGCGTCCTCCTCGACCTCCCGCTCGAGAGGCTCAAGGTCCGGGAGCCGGATGCGGAGCGGCTCACGGCGCTCTTCCACGAGCTCGACTTCCGCACCCTCCTCTCGACCGTCGTCGGGGACGCGGGGACCGACGAGCATCGCTGGACCGTCGTCGACTCGGAGGAGGCCTTCGCGAAGATGCTCGAACGGCTGCGCGGGGCGGAGCGCCTCGCCGTGGACAGCGAGACGACGGGGCTCGACCCGATGCGCGCGGACCTGGTCGGCCTGTCCTTTTGTCCCGCCGAGCGGGAGGCGTGGTACCTCCCCCTGCGGCCGATCTGTCCGGTCGAGGGGGGGATCGAGGGGGCGCTCGCGCGCCTGCGACCGATCCTCGAGGACCGCCGCATCGAGAAGGTCGGGCAGAACGCGAAGTACGACGCGCTCATGCTCCGCCGCGCGGGGATCGAGGTGGCGCCGATCGGCTTCGACACGATGGTCGCCGACTACTGCGTCGACCCGAGCCGCCGCGAGCACAACCTCGACGCCCTCGCCCTCGAGCACCTCCGCTACCGCAAGATCCCGACCTCCTCCCTCATCGGGAAGGGGAAGGCCGACACGATGCTCGCCGTCGATCCGCAGGAGGTCGGCCGGTACGCCTGCGAGGACGCCGACATCACGATGCGCCTCGTCCCCATCCTCGAGCGGGCGCTCGAGGGGGTCTCGGCGGTGCGCCTGTTCCGCGACGTCGAGATGCCGCTCGTGCCGGTCCTCGCCTCGATGGAGGAGCGGGGGGTGAAGGTCGACGCGGAGGGGCTGCGGGCGCTCTCGAGGGACTTCGAGCGGAGGCTCAAGACGCTCGAGACGGAGATCCAGGGACTCGCGGGGAGCGCCTTCAACGTGGCGAGCAACCCCCAGCTCGCCGAGATCCTCTTCGAGAAGCTCAGGGTCCAGGAGAAGCACGGCGTGAAGCGGCCGCGCCGCACGAAGACCGGCTACGCGGTCGACGCGGACAGCCTCGAGCCCTACGCGGCCGAGCCCCTCGTCGCGAAGGTCCTCGAGCACCGCTCGATGGCGAAGCTCAAGAACACCTACCTCGACGCGCTCCCCGACCTGGTGAACCCGAGGACGGGCCGGATCCACACCTCCTACAACCAGACGGTGGCCGCGACGGGGCGCCTCTCCTCGAGCGACCCCAACCTCCAGAACATCCCGATCCGCACCGACCTCGGGAAGGCGATCCGCCGCGCGTTCGTCCCCGGGAACTCGGGCTGGAAGCTCCTCTCCGCCGACTACAGCCAGATCGAGCTGCGCCTCGTCGCCCACTTCTCGGGGGACGAGCGCCTGATCGCCGCCTTCGAGAAGGACCGCGACGTGCACCGGGAGACGGCCGCGGCGATCTTCCGGGGCGGGGACTCCGCCGCCGTCAGCCCCGAGGAGCGCTCGCGCGCGAAGGCGATCAACTTCGGGATCCTCTACGGGATGGGGCCCGCCCGCCTCGCGCGCGAGACGGGGATGTCCTTCGAGGAGGCGCAGACCTTCATCCGCGTCTACTTCGAGACCTTCCCCGCCGTCCGCGCCTTCCTCGACCGCACCCTCGCGGAGGCGAGGCGGAGGGGCTACGTCGAGACGATCCTCGGGCGCCGCCGCCCCCTCCCCGAGCTCGCCGCCGAGGACGAGCGCGTGGCGGCCCTCGCGCAGAACGTCGCCGTGAACACCCCCCTCCAGGGCTCGGCGGCCGACCTCATCAAGAAGGCGATGGTCGCCCTCGACGCGCGGCTGCGCGGGGAGCGCGGGAAGGCCGCGATGCTCCTCCAGGTCCACGACGAGCTCGTCTTCGAGGCGCCGCAGGGAGAGGTCGACCGCCTCTCCCGGCTCGTCCGCGAGGAGATGGAGGGGGTCGAGCGCCTGCGCGTCCCCCTCAAGGTCGACGTCGGCGTCGGGGAGAACTGGCTCGAGGCGCACTGAACCCGGACCTTTGAACGGGCCCGGGGAATGCCGAATAATGAGGGTGAGCCATGACCGAGGCCCCTACCAAGCCCGCCGCCCCTGCCGCCAAGCCCGCGCCGAAGGGGACCTACGCGGTCATCCCCGGGAAGTGCGTCGGCTGCGACGCCTGCGCCCGCGACTTCCCCGACCTCTTCGAGATGGTCGAGCCGCCGGGAGGGGAGCGAAAGGCGGTCGTGAAGGCCACCCCGAAGGGGGTGGAGAAGTTGAACGCGCGCGCGGTCGTGAAGACCTGCCCGACGGACGCGATCACCTACAGCGCGGAGCTCCCCCCTGCGGTCGGGGGAAAGGAGGCGCTGCTGCAGGAGGCGGCGGACTGGCAGGCGAAGTGGGAGGCGCGCCGCCACGAGCCGGAGGATCCCGTCGAGACGGCCCGCCGCTACGGCCGCGACTTCACCGTCGAGGAGAAGGAGGGCTACCTCCTTCTCACGATCCGGTTCCCCTCCCGCCTCCCTCCGTGGCGCGACGTCTACCGCTACAGCCTCCCGGAGGCGATCCCGTACTACGCGACGAAATGCGAGGTCGCGGGGACGCGGCTCGTCGTGCGGGCCTGGCTCACCGACCCGAAGATCCGCACGGCGCTCTGCTTCGGCGCCAACTCCTTCCCGGACCGCTTCTCCGTCGCCCTCGACGCGGGGCGGCCGACGTTCGGCTACCGCGCCCACTACGACGCGAAGCAGGTGATGGAGGTCGTCGTCTTCCTCGACGCGAAGGTCGCCGAGACCTTCACCTGGCCGGCGCACTACATCTTCGAGGCGTGCACCGGATGCACCGTCTGCGCGCGCGTGTGCCCGACGAACGCGATCACCGGCGAGCAGAAGAAGATGCACTACATCGACCCGAAGCTGTGCATCAACTGCTCGGTCTGCGGCGTCTACTGCCCCTTCGACGCGATCAAGGACCCGCACGACGAGATCGTGAAGCGGATCATGCCGCGCGAGATCCCGAAGGCGAAGGTGATCGAGGAGCTCTGCACCGGCTGAGAGTTCTGCATCCACGTCTGCCCGTTAGACGCGCTCAAGCTCTCCCCCCTTCCCGGCGCCGATCCCCTCGACCCGGTCAAGATCGCCGAGGTGATCGACAAGAACTGCGTCTCCTGCAAGCTCTGCGAGCAGGTCTGCATCAAGGGGGCGATCGTCGTCCCCCGCGCGCAGGAGTGGACGACGGAGATCGGCTGGTCGTTCCAGCCCGGGGCGGTCGAAGGGGTCCCCTGACCCCCGCGGGCTCGAGGAGCGCCGCCGGCCGGACGGCTCCCGGCCCGTGCCGGCGCAGGACCTCGTCCATCCCCCGTTCCGCCGCGAGACGCTTCGCGTCCGGGTCCTCCTCGCCCTCGAAAAGCGCGAGCTGCCGGGCGCCCGTCGCGTCGAGCAGGTTCTCGGCGTAGAGCCCGAGGAGTCGGACGCGGCGCGGCGCGAGCCCGGCGAGGAGCTCGCCGGCGACGGCGTGGATCCGCGCGGCGAGCGCCGTCGGGACCTCGAGGGTGCGTGAGCGCGTGACGGTTCGGAAGTCGGGATACCGCACCTTGATCGCGACCGTGCGCGCGAGGAGGCCGCGGGCGCGGAGGTCGGCCGCAATGTCCTCGGCGTCCTCGAGAAGGACGCGGCGCAGCACGCCCGCGTCCGCGACGTCGCGCTCGAAGGTCCGCTCGGTCCCGTGCGACTTCTCCTCGCGATGGGCGAGGACCGGGCGGTCGTCCTTCCCGAAGGCGAGGTCGTGGAGCCAGCCTCCGGCGGAGCCGAGGATCCGCTCGAGCTCCTCGCGCGACCGCTCCGCGAGGTCGCCGATGCGGCGAAGGCCGAGGCGCTCGAGTCGCTCGCCGAGCTTCCGGCCGACGCCGGAGATCCGCTCGACGGGGAGAGGCGCGAGGAAGGCGCGCTCCTCGCCTTCCCGCACGACGACGAAGCCGTCGGGCTTGTCGAGGTCCGAGGCGAGCTTCGCCAGGAACTTGTTCGGCGCGACGCCGACCGAGGCGACGAGCCCGGTCTCGGCGCGGATCCGGGCCTTGAGCGCCCGTCCCACCTCCTCCGGGGGTCCGAGGAGCCGCTCCGTCCCCCGCAGGTCGAGGAACGCCTCGTCGAGGGAGAGGGGCTCCACGAGGGGGGTGGTGGAGCGCAGGATCGCGAGGATCCGCCGGCTGTCGGCCGTGTAGCGGTCGAAGTCCGGCTCCCTCCAGATCGCCTGCGGGCACAGGCGAGCCGCCTGTGCCGCCGGCATCGCCGAGCGCACGCCGAAAGTGCGCGCCTCGTAGGAGGCCGCGGCGACGACGCCCCGCACTCGGGGCGAGCCGCCGACGATGACGGGCTTCCCCCGGAGGCGGGGGTCGTCTCGCTGTTCGACCGACGCGTAGAACGCGTCCATGTCGACGTGCAGGATCGAAGGCACGCCGCGGGCTCCCGGATCTTTCCGGGCGGGGATTCTACGGGCGGCGCGCGGCCAGGGGGGGGTCTTCGCGGGCAAGGGCCC
>CBRGOK010000125.1:0-8550 GCA_967798035.1 uncultured bacterium | reverse complement strand
GCCCGTGCGGGTCGCCACTGGCGGCGCGTCCGTCGCGTGCGGCGACGTCGACGGGAACGGCGTCGACGACGTCCTCGTCGCAGCGCCGGGCACCGACGCGCCGGGCGCGACGAACGCGGGGGCCGCGTTCGTGTTCCTCGGCCCCGGGCTGACGACCTTCCTCCCCATCGCCGAGCCGGTCCCGGAGACGAACGCCGTCTTCGGGCACTCCATCGCCTCGGGCGACGTCGATGGCAACGGCGCGGACGACGTCGTCGTGGGGGCGTACGTCGCGGATGTCGGGCTCGAGCAGGACGCGGGCGAGGTCTTCGTCTTCCTCGGTCCGGGCCTCGGGTCGGTCATCCCCCTCGCGGATCCGACGCCGCAGGCCGGCGCGCGGTTCGGGTCCTCGGTCGCGTGCGGCGACGTGGACGGGGGCGGAGTCGACGACGTGATCGTCGGGGCGCCCCTCGCTTCGCAGGGGTTCCTCACGGGATCGGGGGAGGCCTTCGTTTTCATCGGTCCGCCGCTGACGTTCTCCTTCTCCCTCGCGGATCCCACCCCGGCGAACCTCGGCAACTTCGGCGCGCGCGTCGCGGCGGGGGACATCGACGGGGACGGGTTCGCCGACGTCCTCGTCGGGTCGCCCGGCTCCGACGCGGGGGGCGTCCAGGTCGCGGGCGAGGCGATCGCTTTCTTCGGTCCGGGGCTGGGCACGTCCCTCCCCTTCGCCGAGCCGATCCCGGAGGCGAACGCCCGGTTCGGCACCTCCGTCGCGACGGGCGACTTCGACGGGGACGGCTTCGCGGACGCCGTCGTGGGGGCCCGCGACGCGGTGGTCGCGTGGCTCTCCGCGGCCGGGGAGGCGTTCGTCTTCGCCGGCCCGTCGCTCTCCTCGGCGACCCCTCTCCTCGATCCCACCCCGGAGGCGAACGGCGTCTTCGGAGCCGTGGTCGCGGCGGGGGACGTCAACGGGGACGAAGCCGACGATGTCGTCGCCTTCGCT
This sequence comes from uncultured bacterium, assembly GCA_967798035.1. Taxonomy (GTDB): domain Bacteria; phylum Planctomycetota; class UBA1135; order UBA1135; family JAKEFM01; genus JAKEFM01. Next base: position 7,565 of record CBRGOK010000125.1, on the reverse strand, counting down.
TCCGACACGGCCCCGGTGGGGGCCGACGGCGAGGTCTTCGTCTTCGTCCCCCAGTTCGACCTCGGGCTGAACTCGCTCTCTCTTTCCGCGTCGGCGGGTGGAACGGTCACCCTCTCCCTCGACGCCGGGCTCGCCAACGCGGGCCGGCCGTTCCTCCTCGTCCCCTCGGCGACGGGGACCAGCCCCTGCTTCCCGATCGGGACCGTCTGCCTGCCGATCGCCGTGGACGCCGTCACCCTCTTCCTCCTGCAGCCCGCGACGGCCCCGATCTTCGCCGGGGCGCTCGACGGTGTCGGCCAGGGGACGCGCTCCTTCCCCTTGCCGGCCGGATTTTTCCCGCCGTCCCTGGTCGGGCTGCGGCTCTTCTGGGCCTACCTGCTCGCCCCGCCGTTCGACTACGCCTCGAGGCCGGTGGTCTTCGAGGTGGGGGCCTAGGCGCGGCCTAGGTCGTAGCGCCGCCGCAGGAGCTGCCCGCCCCCGCGGTGCAGCCGTAGCAGTGCCGCGCCGTCCGGATCCGGCGCGCGCCGAAGGAGGCGGGGTCGAAGTCCCGGATGTGGGGACTCGGCAATTCCACCTCGAGGTCGAGCATCTGGTTGAAGTCGCAGTCGTGGATCCGGCCGTCCCAGCCGATCGAGATCGTGTTGCGGCACATCAGGCCGCCGATCGTGGCGGGATTGAACTCGCGGATCAGCATCTGCATGTACGCCTGGAGGTTCCCCGACTCGAGGAGCCACTCGAGGAACCGGGAGATCGGCATGTTGTTGAGGGCGATCAGCCGGTCGAAGGCGACGCCGTGCTCCCGAAGGAGCCCCGCCTTCCACTCGGCCTCCATCGTGGGCGCGCCCCCCGACAGGTAGGCGCCCGCGGGATTGCTCATGAGCGTGAGGAGGCGGCGCGCGTCGCCCCGGCCGTACCCCGCGGCGTTCAGGCGGCGAAGCGCCTCGATCGAGCGTTCGAAGGTCCCCTCGCCGCGCTGCGCGTCGGTGCGGCTCCGCCGCCAGTGGGGGAGGGAGCAGACGACCTCGACGCCGCGCTCCGCGAACCACTCCGGCAGGTCGCTCAGGCGCGGCACGAGGAGGATCGTGAGGTTGCAGCGGTCGATCACGTGGCGGCCGCGGCGGACCGCCTCCTCGACGAGGCGGCGGAACTGCGGGTGGAGCTCCGGGGCTCCTCCCGTGATGTCGACCGTGTGCGCGTCGCAGCGATCGAGGGCCGTGAGGCATTCCTCGACGGTCTCGGAACTCATCATCGCGTCGAAGCGGTCGGGGCCGGCGTCCACGTGGCAGTGCCGGCAGGTCATGTTGCAGAGCTTTCCCAGGTTGATCTGGAAGATCTCGAGCTTCCCCGGCCGCAGCGGATCGAAGCCGTGGGAGGCGACGTCCCGGTCGAAGTCGGCGGTCCCCGGGCCCTCGAGCGGGAGCGAGGCGAGGACCCGCAGCTGCTCCTTCGTCGAGGCGAGGGGCGAGGCCCGCCGCCGCAGGGTCTGCGTCGGCTTCGGCCCCGACCGGGGCGAATCGAGCGGGACCCCGAGGTCGAGGAGGGCGGGCGCGGATCCCTCCGGCGGCGCGGTCACATCCCCTTCCGCGAGACGTGCTCCATCATCTGGACGCCGTGGACGAGGGAGGCGCCGCCCCGGATCGCGGCGGCGACGTGCACGGCCTCCGTCATCTGCTCGAGGTCGGAGCCCTTGCGGAGGCAGTCCTCGCTGTACGCGTCGATGCAGTAGGGACACTGGACGGCGTGCGCGACGGCGAGGGCGATGAGCGACTTCTCGCGCGCCGTGAGCGCGCCGTCCTGGAAGACGGCCCCGTACCAGGCGAAGAACTTGTCCGCCAGCTCCTTCCCCCCCTTCGCGATCTCCCCGAACTTCGGGAGATGCTCGGGCTTGTAGTAGGTCTCCATGGGATCCGTCTCCGCGCCGGAGCGTCGAGGAGCGGCGGCTACCCTATCGCTTCCGCGGGGGAACTTGAAGGAAGTCGCGGGCGCCGCGACCCACGTGGGACGCGCCCGCCGACGGCATCGGTTACCCGGTGGGGGCGAGGCGGTACCGATCCGGTGCGACGACTCCGAGCGCGAGCGGGGGGGCTCCTCCGGGTTACGGATTCGACACGGACGCCCCGCCGTTCCCGCCTCCGGCGGCCCACGGCATCATGCGGGCCACGGCGCTCCCTTCGTGCGGTCCGCCGCGCGGACCGACGGCATGTCGATTGCAAACCCGAACGGACGGACCACCCCGGATCCGGACCCAGGAATGGCCCATCTCGTCAGCCGTGCGCCGATCTTCGCCGCCTTCCTCCTGATCGCCTGTTCCCGGCCGCACCCGGTCGATTCGAAGGCCGGGGCGAGGAGCCCGGCCGGTCCCTCGAGGACGATGCCGGAACGGGGCGCCGCGGTGGAGGCTCCGTTCCGCACGGGGGCCGCCGCCGATCGGTCGCGGTTCGACGTGATGCAGAGCGCCTTCTGCAAGAGCTGCCACCCCGACATCTACGCCGAGCACGAGCAGAACACCCACGGCCGGGCCTTCACCGACGAGGAGGTGCGCCTCGCGACGGCGCGGTTCAGCCACCAGGACTGCATCATCTGCCACACGCCGCGGCCGGTCTTCGAGACCGGCGTCGGGATGAACCCGATCCGGCGCCACTACGATCTCGAGGAGGGGAACTCGTGCATGACCTGCCACTGGAAGCCGGGCTACGACTACGCCCGGTTCCAGGGAGGGGCCGAGTGCAAGGGGGCGTTCCATCCCGACGTCGGGACCGTCGAGGCCTGCGCCTCCTGCCACCGCAATCACGGGACCCCCTTCCAGTGGGAGAGGAACCCGAACGGGAAGCCGAGCGGGCGGGTCTGCATCGACTGCCACATGCCCGACGTCCTCCGCCCGGTCGCCGTCGGCGGCCCCGAGCGCCTGGTGAAGTCTCACGTCTTCCCCGCCTCCCGCAGCGACAGCCAGCGTCGGCGCGCGTACGACTACCGGGCCCGCATCGACGGCAACGTCGTCGTCGTCAACATCAAGAACAAGGGCGCGGGCCACAACTTCCCGACCGAGCTGAAGCAGCGCTCGGTCGAGTCCCTCGTCGTCGTCCGCGACACGGAGGGGAAGGAGGTCGCCCGCTCGAGGATGGTGTTCCGCGACCCCTACAAGCGGCCCTACGGCCTCGAGCTTCCGGTGAACACCCAGATCCCGGGGGGGCAGACGCGCAACCACCGCGTGCCGATCCCCGTCGCCTCCGGGACGGTCGAGTGCGATCTCTTCTACAAGCTCTACTACCCGATCGAGGACTGGCACCCGGAGCTCTCCAGCGCCCTCGAGACGCGCCGGATCCCGTTCGAGGGGTTGACGCCGTCGACCGACCCGGTGGTGACCGAGCCCGAGGTGAGGGTCGCGACGCCCGAGGGGATCCTTCCCGAGCTGGCCGGGCCGGCGAACCTCGTCGACTACGCCCACCCGCCGATCGGGAGGGTCGCGGTCGACATCCCCGCCGGCGGCTCGCCGGAGGACGTGCAGAAGCTGATCGATCTCTTCCAGTTCCCGGTGCCGGAGGCGAACGGGAAGGCGCGCGCCCGCCTGGTGGAGATCGGCGTTCCGGCCGTGCCCGCCCTCGTCCAGGCGATGGGCTCTTGGGACAACAAGACCTGGAACCAGGCGATGCAGGTCCTCCAGGAGATCGGCGAGCCGGCGCGGCCGGCGGTCGCGAAGGCGCTCAAGCACGGCGAGCTCTACGTGCGCCTCCACGCGCGCGCGCTGGTGGCGCGGGCGGGGTGGGGCGGAGAGGAGGAGTCGGCCGCGCTCGGGCGCGGGCTCGCGATGCCGGCCCCCCTCGACCGGGCGAGCGCGGCGCGGGCGATCGGGGAGCTCGGGCTCGGGGGACGGCAGGCGGCGCTGCGCGGCCTGCTCGACGACGCCGATCCCGACGTCGTCCGCGCGGCCGCGCTCGCGCTCGCGCAGATCGGCGACGTGAATTCGGTCGACGCGATCCGCGCGGCCCTGGAGCGGGCGCACTACGACGAGACGCGTCGCGACCTCGCCGCGGCGCTGTGCCGCCTCGGCTCGGTGGAGGGCGTGCCGGTCCTCCTCGGCGGCCTCGACCACCCCGACGACCTGATCCGCGAGAGCTTCTCCGAGGCCCTCTTCCAGGCGACCGGCATGCACCTCGGCCTCGACCCCCTCGGGCCGCGGCCGGAGCGCCTCGAGGCGATCGCCGCGCTCCAGGCGGCCTGGGCGAAGGAGGGAGGGCCGGACCGCCTCCTGCGCCCGAAGCCCGCCGACAGGAAGCGGGCGGCGCGGGCTTCAAAGATGGTGAACGACCTCGGCGGGAGCGACATGGCCGCGTCGACCCCGGAGAAGGACCGCGAGATGGAGGAGGAACTCGCCTCGATGGGCGAGGCGGCCCTTCCCGCGCTGGTCCAGGGCCTCAAGTGGGCGCCGGGGTTCGCGGACAAGCGCGCGGCGGTCTGCCGCGTCCTCGGACGGATCGGCGATCCCCGGGGCGCGCCGGCGCTCGCCTCCGCCCTGCGCGATCCGGTGATCGGCGTCGCTGCCTGGGCCGCCTGGGCGCTCGAGCGCGTGCGCGACCCCGCCACCGTCCCGGCGCTGCGCCGCTACGAGCAGCGCCTGCACTCGCTCGCGCTCGCGGGGGGGATCCCGCAGACCGCGGGGCCGGTCGACCGGCTCGTCGGGCAGGCCGTCCGGGCGCGATTCCTCCTCGGGGACGAGACCGCCCGGTCCGCGGTCGCGGGGCTTCTCCTCTCGGAGGACGCCCCCACGCGGCGGCTCGCGATCGAGGCCCTCGTCGCCACCTACGGCGAGGACCGGGGCTACGACCCCGAGGCGGACGCGGGGGCGCGGCGGGAGGCGGCGGCTCGTTGGTCGGAGACGGGCGGCTGACGCCGTAGGGGGACGAGCGGCGACGCCGCGACCCACGTGGGTCGCCCCGGTCTCTCCTCCCGATCCCGGGCCGGCGAGACGCGCCGCGCTCGGTCGCATTGGTTACACGCGGGGAGCGAGGCGCTACGGATCTGTGCGACGTACAGGTGAGTCGTTCCATGGTGCACGAAGCGCTCCGCTCCTTTCCGACAGTGGCGATCGGCGCGGCCTTCCTCCTCGCGGACGCCGCAGCCCAGCTCCCGACACTGGCGCAGCCCATCCCCTCTCCCACACCGCTGCCCGGCCCAGGGTTCGCCATTGCCCTCGCGATCGGCGACGTCGACGGGGACGGCTTCCGCGATGTCGTCGCGGGGGCCTCCACCGACGACGCGGCGGCTCCGGACGCCGGCGCGGTCTTCGTGTTCCGCGGGCCCGGGCTCACTTCGGTCCTCACCCTCCTCCAGCCCGTCCCGCAGACGGGCGCGGCGTTCGGCAGCTCCCTCGCGGTCGGCGACGTGAACGGGGACGGGTTCGACGACCTCCTCGTCGGGGCGGCGGCCGACGATGCGGGACCCCTGGCGAACGCGGGAGCCGCGTTCGTCTTCCTCGGCCCCGGGCTGACGACGGTCCTCTCCCTGGCCGAGCCCGTCCCGGAGGCCTACGCCCTCTTCGGGTCCTCCATCGCCGCAGGCGACGTCGACGGGAACGGCGCGGCCGACGTGGTCGTGGGAGCGTACGCCGCGGACGTCGGTGCGGTCCAGAACGCCGGCGAGGCCTTCGTCTTCCTCGGGCCGGGGCTGGGCACGATCCTCCCCCTCGCGGACCCGATCCCGGAGTACGACGCGCGGTTCGGGGTGTCCGTCGCGACCGGAGACATCGACGGGGACGGCCTCGAGGAGGTCCTCGTCGGGGCGTACTACGCCGATCAGGGGGGACTCCTGGTGAACGCGGGTCAGGCCTTCGTCTTCTTCGGGCCCGGGCTCACCACCGTGCTCCCCCTCGCGGATCCCACCCCTGTGGACTACGGCAGCTTCGGCTACAGCGTCGCGGCCGGCGACGTGAGCGGCGACGGCCTCGTGGACGTCGTCGTCGGGTCGCCCCTCTCCAGCGCGGGAGGCCTCCCCTCCGCCGGGGAGGCGCTCGTCTTCCTCGGGCCCGGGTTGACGACGATTCTTTCCCTCACCCAGCCGGCTCCTCAGGGTAACGCGCAGTTCGGGGCGCCCGTGGCGACGGGCGACGTCGACGGCGACGGCTTCGAGGACGTCGTGGTCGGGGCCCGACTCACCGTGGTCGGAGGGGTCTACGCAGCCGGCGAGGCGTTCGTCTTCCGCGGCCCCGGATTCTCCTCGACGCTCCCGCTCCTCGATCCCACGCCGGAGCCCTACGGCTTCTTCGGAGGACGCGCGTGCGCGGTCGGGGACGTCAACGGCGACGGCGCCGACGACGTGGCCATCTCCGCGTACGACGTGGGGCCGACGGGAACCTCCTCCCAGGGCGAGGCCTTCCTGAACTCGCTCGCCCTATCCTCGTCCGCGGGAGGGACGGTCGCCTTCTCCCTCGCCGCCGGCGTCGCGAACGCCGGCCGTCCGTTCCTCCTCGTCCCCTCCGCGACGGGCACGAGCCCCTGCTTTCCGGTCGGCTCGGTCTGCCTCCCCGTCGTCCTGGACGCCGTGACCTTCTTTCTCCTCCAGCCCGCGACGGGGTCGTCCTTCGCCGGGACGCTCGACGGAGCCGGCACGGCGACGCGTTCCTTCCCCGTGCCGCCCGGACTTTTCCCGCCGTCCGCGGTCGGGCTGCGGCTCTTCTCGGCCTACCTCCTCGCCCCTCCCTTCGACTACGCCTCGAGGCCGGTCGTCTTCGAGGTCGGGCCCTGAGTCTGCCCCCGGTCGAGGAGGCGGACCGCCCCGAACTGGACGAGCCCGTAGATCGCCCCGCAGAGGAGCCCCACCCAGATCTCGCCCCGGAGGACATTCGCCCAGGAGAAGCGGGGCACCCCCGCCCACAGGACGGAGCCGGAGAGCGCTCCGAGGACCGCGTAGAAAACGGTCCCGCGACGGAGGGACGCGCGGAGCCAGGTGGACCTGGCGTACCAGAGATGGGCGATGACGAGGACGGGGGTCGCGACGGCCGCGAGCCGCGTCGCGAGCGGGTCCTTCAGGAACTGCTGGAGGGTGGGCACGCTGTCGCCGTCGAGGGTCGACGCCAGGACGACCGCGGCCACGTACCCGGCGACCCCGAGGATCGGGGCCGGCAGGGCGAAGACCCACCGGCGGAAGGCGAGCGCGAGCGTGATCCCGATGCCGAGGCCGATCCCTCCTCCGACCCAGGCGCACGCTGCCCAGAGACTGACCGAGTACTTGTCGAGCAGCACCTGGGCGGCCCCGGCGTCCAGGACGCCGCCGAGCGCGCCGGCCGCCGCGAGGAGGAAGGGGAGGACGATCCGTCGGACCGTCCCGGCCTTGGAGAGGAGGCGAACTCCGACGGGATCCGCCGGTTGGTCAACCGGCGATTGCGGGGCGAGCGCTTGGTCGAAGTAGTGCACGATGACGCTCCTTCCGGAGTGGTCCTAACCCGACGCGGCGGGAGAGCCGTCGCCTTCGTCCGGAGGGTCGCCCTCCGGTCGTCGGCGTACCGTTTCGAGCCGCGGGAGGCCTGGACTTGACGGGGGAGATCTCGCGCCGCGGGACGGATCCAGACCGGG
>CBRGOK010000124.1:0-8550 GCA_967798035.1 uncultured bacterium | reverse complement strand
CGCCCCTCACCGAACGCCAGCTCCAGGTCCTCCGATTCATCGAGGAGTACCGCCGGGAGCATGCCATCGCGCCGACGCTCGAAGAGGTCGGCCGCCATCTCAAGGTCCACCGGGTCACCGTCTTCGGCCACGTCGAGGAGCTGATCCGGAAGGGATACCTCGAGAAGGCGGCGCCCCTCGCCTCCCGTTCCCTGCGGGTCGTCGCCGCGAGCGAGCCGGAGGCGAAGCGGCGGACCCTCCCCCTCCTCGGAACGATCGCCGCCGGCTCTCCCCTCGAGGCGATCGAGAACCCCGAGGCGATCGAGGTCGACGACCTCGTCCCCTCGGGCCCCGACGTCTACGTCCTCAAGGTGAAGGGGGACTCGATGATCGAGGACGGGATCCACGACGGCGACTGGATCCTCGTGCAGCGACGTTCGACCGCACGGAGCGGGGAGACCGTCGTCGCCGTCCTCGACGGCGGGGAAGCGACGTTGAAGCGCTTCTACCGCGAGGGGAGCCGCTTCCGCCTCGAGCCGGCGAACCGCGCCCTCTCCCCCATCCTCACCGACCGGGTCGAGATCCGCGGGGTCGTGATCGGCCTGCTGCGGCGCTACGGCAAGCGGAGCCCCTGACCGCGTTCGGCGGTGGCGGCGCCCGCCTCGCGCGACATCTCCCGCGCGACCTCCGCCAGGATCCCCGCCGCCCGGACGAGCGCCTCCGGGCGGACGTCGAGCGCGGGGCGCAGCCGGATCGATTGCGTCCCGCACCGCAGGGCGAGGAGGCGCTTGTGGTAGAGGCGCTTGAAGGCCTCCTCCCGGGCCTCCGGGGAGGGGAGATCGAACGCGAGGAGACATCCCCGACCGCGGACGTTGTGGATCAGCCGTGGAAACTCGGCGGAGACCTCGCGGAGGAGGGCGAGGCCTTCTTCACCGGCCGCCCGCACGTTCTCCACGAGGTTTTCCTCCCGGATGATCTCCAGCACTCGGCGGCAGCGCACCATGTCGACGAGGTTCCCCCCCCAGGTCGAGTTGATCCGGCTCGACTCGCGCAGGACGTTGTCCGGGACCTCGTCGATCCTCGACCCGGAGAAGAAGCCGCAGATCTGGGCCTTCTTCCCGAAGGCGACGAGGTCGGGCTCGGCGCCCGGGAAGTGCTCGAAGCACCAGCGCTTCCCGGAGGCGAAGAAGCCCGTCTGCACCTCGTCGTAGACGAGGAGGCATCCCTTCTCGTCCGCGACCCGCCGCAGGGCGCGGAGGAACTCGGGGCGGAAGTGCCGGTCTCCCCCCTCGCCCTGGATCGGCTCGATCAGGATGCAGGCGATGTCCTCGCCCCGCTCCCCGAAGGCCGCCTCGATCTCCCGGAGGGCCTCCCCCTCCGCGGCGATCGTGGCGGCGAGGTTCTCCCCCTCGAGGGGGAACATGCAGGCCGGGGAGGAGACGCGCGGCCAGGGGAACTTCGGGAAGAGGGCGATCTTCCTGGGGTCGGCCGTGTTGGTGAGGGAGAGGGTGTAGCCGCTGCGGCCGTGGAAGGCGTGACGGAAGTGCAGGACCCGGGTCCCGACCTCCCCCGCCCGCCCCGCCGCCCGGTTCTTCTTGATCCGCCAGTCGAAGGCCGCCTTGAGCGCGTTCTCGACGGCGAGCGCCCCTCCGTCGATGAAGAAGGCCCTCGAGTAGCCCGGCGGGAGGGCCTCCTTCGCGAACTGGTCGACGAAGGCGGCGAACTCGGGGGTGGCGAAGTCGGAGTTCGAGGGCCGGTTGACGGAGACGCGCCGGAGCTCCTCGAGGAAGTCGGGGTCGAACAGGCCCGGGTGGTTCCACCCGAGGGGGAGGGTCGAATAACAGGTGAAGAAGTCGAGGAAAACCTCCCCGCTCCGGCCGTCGACGAGGTCGGAGCCCCGGCTGCGGGCGAGGTCGGGAACGATCGACTCCCCGTCGGCGAGGACGTGCGCGCCGAGGATCCCGTGGACGTCGCGGGGAGAAGGGAGGGGCCGCATGGGGAGAACCGGTGGACTCGAGGAGGAGAGACGTACGCCGGACGGCGCCCCGTCGTCCGGGGCCCGGCGTCCGTCTCCGGTCGCTACGCCTCTTTTCGGCTGTCGATCTGGGCGCGCTGCAGCCGGCCCGAGTAGTCGACGTAGACCGACTTCCACTCCGTGAAGACGTCGAGGACCGCGCGCCCCGCCTCGCGGTGGCCGTTGCCGGTGTCCTTCACCCCCCCGAAGGGGAGCTGGACCTCGGCGCCGATCGTCGGGCCGTTCACGTAGACGATCCCCGCCTCGATCTCCCGGACCGCCCGGAAAGCCTTGCTCACGTCGCGGGTGTAGATGGAGGAGGAGAGGCCGTAGGCGGTTCCGTTCAGGATCGCGAGCCCCTCCTCGAAGGATCCGCAGCGGAGCACGGAGAGGACCGGGCCGAAGATCTCCTCCTGGGCGATCCGCATGTCGGGCCGGACGTTCGTGAAGACCGTCGGCTCGTAGAACCACCCCTTCTCGAAGGCCCCTCCGCTCGGCCGCTCCCCCCCCGTGATCCGCGTCGCCCCCTCGTCGAGGCCGACCCGGACGTAGTGCTCGACCGTCTTCAGCTGCCCCTCGTTCACGAGCGGTCCCATCTCCGTCGCGGGGTCGAGGCCGGGGCCGATCTTCAGGCGCCCGACGCGGGCGAGGAGCCGCTCCGTGAAGGTCGAGATCACCCGCTCGTGGACGATCGCGCGCGAGGTCGCCGTGCAGCGCTGGCCCGCCGTCGCGAAGGCGCCCCACACCGCCCCGTCGACCGCGAGGTCGAGGTCGGCGTCCTCGAGGACGAGCTGCGCGTTCTTCCCCCCGAGCTCGAGGGAGCAGCGCTTGAGGCGCTTGCCCGCCCCCTCGGCGATCGTGCGGCCCACCTCGGTCGAGCCGGTGAAGGAGACCCCGCGGACCCTCGGGTGCTCGACGAGGGGAGAGCCGACGGAGCGCCCTCCGCCCGTGACGAGGTTCACGACGCCGGGGGGGACCCCCGCGTCCGCGAGCGCGCGCACGAAGTTCACCGCGGAGAGGGGGGTGTCGCTCGCCGGCTTGAAGACGACCGTGTTGCCGCAGACGAGGGCCGGGAAGATCTTCCAGGAGGGGATCGCCATCGGGAAGTTCCACGGCGTGACGATCGCGAAGACGCCGACCGGGCAGCGCACCGACATCCCGAACTTGTCGGGGAGCTCGACGGGGACGGTGTCCCCGAACATCCGCCTCCCCTCCCCCGCCGCGTAGAAGGCGGTGTCGATCGCCTCCTGGACGTCCCCGCGCGTCTCGTCGAGGATCTTCCCCATCTCGCGCGTCATGTCGCGCGCGAAGGCCTCCTTCCGCTCGACGAGCAGCTCGCCCGCGCGCAGGACGACCTCCGCCCGCTTCGGCGCGGGGAGGAGCCGCCAGGTCTCGAACGCGCGCGCCGCGGCCGCGACCGCCGCCTCGACGTCGCGCGCGTCCCCGTCCGCGAAGAGCCCGACCAGGTCCGTGCGGTCGGCGGGATTGCGGTTCTCGAACCACTTGCCCGTCGAGGCGGCGACCCATTCGCCGCCGATGAAGTTCATGTACTTCTCGGACATGGGGGGCTCGGGGGGGGAAGGGGGAGGCGGGAAGGAGGAGGGGGCCTTACCAGGGGGAGGCGGCGGCCGTCCGCCGCCCAAGGACCGCGCTAGCATACGGGCCCGCGAGAAGAGCCGGCAACCCGCGCGTGACGCCGCGACCGTTCGCCTTTCCGAGACGCCTGCGACTGCGCGGCGAGACCACCTTCCGGAATGTCTTCCGGGAGGGGGCCCGGGCCCGCGGACCCATCCTCCAGGTGATCGCGCGCGGCAACGACCTTCCGGAGTCCCGACTCGGCATCTCCGTCGCCCGTCGCGTGACGCGGTCCTCGCCGGAGCGCAACCGCCTGAAGCGCCTTGTCCGCGAGGCGTTCCGGCTGAATCGGGGGAGGCTCCCGTCGGGCCTCGATCTCGTCGTCTGTCCCCTCGTCCCCGGCCGCGCCTTCACCCTCGTGGCCGTCGCCGCCGAGCTCGAGAGGCTCTCGCGCCAGGCCGGCGCGAAGGCCTCCCGCGCCCGGTCCCCGGGACCGGCCGGGGGAGGAGCCCCGCGTTGATCCGGCGCGGGATGGTCGGGGCGATCCGGCTCTACCAGCGCTGGATCGGGCCGCTCAAGGGAGGGACCTGCCGGTACTGGCCGACCTGCTCGGAGTACGCGGTCCACGCGATCGAGGACCGCGGTCCGCTCCTCGGCGTCCTCCTCGGGGCCTGGCGGATCCTCCGCTGCCACCCCTTCGCCCGCGGGGGGTACGACCCCGTCCCTTCTCCGGGCCGGCGAGGCTAAGGCCGGGGCGGCGGCCCGCCCCGGCCGAGCCGCCCCGGAGCTACTTCTTCCGGGTGTAGGTGATCTCCATCGACTTCGTCTCCTTCCCCTCGCGGGTCTCGAACCACTCGAAGAGGACCCGGTCCTTCTCGGCGACATTCTCTGTGAACCGGAAGGCGATCTTCCCTCCGGACACCGGGTCGTCGTACTGCCCGGTGAAGGTGAAGGTCTTCGCGCCGGCGGCGTAGGTCCCCTCCACGAAGGTGATCGAGGTCCCCATGTTCTCGATCCAGGTCCCGACGTACTTCTTCTTGAGGTTGTCGTAGCCGGTCGTCGAGATCCCCTCGGTCGGCTCCCCCATGAAGTTCCCGGAGTGGACGGACTGGACGAACCTCCCGCCGAAGAGGGCCTTCGCGGAGGCGGTCCCCGCCGATTCCATCGGGGGAGCGCCCGGCTCCATCCACATCTTCGACGAGGTCGTCCACTCCCCCACCAGGGCCTCGAGGGGCTTGTGGTTCTCGCTCACGGCGCCCGCCGTCTTGTAGGCGGCCATCATGGCCTCCATGTCCGGCGGGGCCCCCGGCTTGGCCTTTTCCTGGGAGGCGGCCGCCGCGAGGGCGAGGCCCGCGACGGCGAGGCCCGCAAAACCGACGAATCCTTTCATGAGTTTCCTTTGCTCGAGCGAAGTGCCGGCAGTGTAGCCGGATAGACTCCGGCCGTGGACCGCCAGACCGTCGAGCTCTCGGCGCTCGGCTTCCAGGCCGCGGTCACCGCCCTCCTCGCCGCGGTCTACCTCGGCCTCTGGAGGAGTCAGAGGCGCCTCTGGTTCGCCACCTGGGCGGCCGGCTGGACGCTCTACGCCCTCCGCATCGTCCTGATCTGCGCCTTCATCCTCGATCGGGGCGAGGTCTGGCTGTTCGCGCACCAGGCGGTCACCGGTGTGACGGCCCTCCTCCTCCTCGCCGCCGCCCTCCAGTTCTCCCAGGGGCTGCGGTGGCGGCCGTGGCATGCCGCCCTGGGCCTCCTCCCCGTCGCCTGGGCGGCGGTCGCGATCTACGTCATCCAGGATCTCGCCGTGGCGGGCCTCTCCGCCGCCGCCTTCCTCTCGGCCGTCACCCTCTGGACCGGCGTCGTCTTCTGGAAGCACCGCCGCCGCGACTCCTCCGCCAGCGCGACGGCGCTCGCCGTGACCTTCACGCTCTGGGGGCTCCACCACCTCGACTACCCGCTGCTGCGCCCGCTCGGGTCCGGCGTGCTCTACGGGGTGTTCGCCGACGTGCTCCTCATCACGACCGCGGCGATCGGGACCCTCTTCCTCGTCCTCGGGGACGGACGCCGGGCGCTCGAGGCGCGACGGAGGGAGCTCGAGCAGCTGACGGGGCTCCTGCTGCGGGCGCAGGAGGAGGAGCGCCGGCGGATCGCCCGGGAGCTGCACGACGAGGCGGGCCAGGTCCTGACCGCCGTCAAGATCGAGCTCGATCTCGAGGGGCGCGGGGAGGCGAGCCGGATGGTCGCGCGCGCTCTCGACCAGGTCCGCGACCTGAGCAACCTCCTTCGCCCCTCCGTGCTCGACGACCTCGGCCTCCTGCCGGCGCTGCGGGCCCTCGTCGAGGACTTCCGGCGCCGGACGCGGATCGACGTCTCCTTCGAGGCCCCGGAACGGATCGAGCCCCTCCCTCCCGACCAGGAGGTCGCGATCTACCGGGTCGTGCAGGAGGCGCTGACGAACGTCGCCCGGCACTCCGGGGCCCGGGCCGTCTCCGTCTCCCTCCGCGGTTGCGACGGCGGCGTCGCCCTCGCGATCGAGGACGACGGGCGCTCCCTCGACAGCCCTCCCGAGCCCCACCTCGGGCTCCTCGGCATGCGCGAGCGCGTGCACGCTCTCGGAGGGACCCTCGCCTTCTCGGCGGCCCGGGGGGCGGGCTTCCGCATCGAGGCCTCCCTGCCGGCGGCGCGATGAAGATCCTCCTCGTCGACGACCACACCCTCGTCCGCGCCGGGCTGCGGCGGATCCTCGAGACGCAGCCGGGCTTCACCGTCGTGCGGGAGGTCGCCGACGGCGCCTCCGCTCTCGTCGCGGTCGAGGAGACCGCCCCCGACGTCATCGTCCTCGATCTCTCGATCCCGGGACCCGACGGCCTCGAGGTGCTGCGGACCGTCAAGCGCCGGCGGCCGGGGACGAAGGTCCTCGTCCTCACGATGCACGCCGACCCGGAGTACGTCGATCGCGCCGTGCGGGAAGGGGCGGACGGCTACCTCCTCAAGGACTCCGCCGTCTCCGATCTCGTCCAGGCCTTGAAGGCGGTGAAGGCCGGGGAGATCTACTACAGCCCCGCGGTCCAGCGCCGCCTCGGGGAGATCCTGCGCCGGGGGGCGAGGCCCGACCGCCCGGTCGACCGCCTGACGGACCGGGAGCGGGAGATCCTCGGGCTCGTCGCGGAGGGGCTCACGACGAAGGGGATCGCCGCGCGCCTGCGCATCAGCGCGCGCACGGTGGAGACCCACCGGTCGCACCTGATGGACAAGCTCGACCTGCGCTCGGTCGCCCAGCTCACCCAGTTCGCCGTCCGCGAGGGGCTGCTGCGGGATCGGTGAGGGGGGAGGCTGCCCGCCTTCGGGGAAGGAATCTGGAAATCCCCGGTTCCCATGGCGCGAAGGCCCCCATCCTCCCTCCGAGAGCGAGCGCGATTCCCGCGACGAGAGCCGCTCGACGCCTTCGACCTGGGGGCTCGAATCCATCGCGCCCTCACCTCCTTCCGGCACGCCTACCCGAGCACCACGTCGACCTGATGGATCCGGCCGTCGTCGGTCAGGGGGACGAGCGCCTCTCCCGGGAGCGGGGCCCCATCGAGGCTGACCCGGGACACCCCGCGGCAGACGCCCTTCGGGTTCTCGACGGCGATCCGGTAGAGGGTGGCGCCGTGACGGTAGGCGATCTCGAACCCTTTCCATGCCCGGGGAATGCACGGATCGATCTGGAGCGCGGAACCCCGCTTCCGGAAACCGAGGATCCACTCCAGGCCCGCGCGGTAGAGCCAGCCCGCAGACCCGGTGTACCAAGTCCACCCGCCCCGTCCCGCGTGGGGAGGCTCGGAGTAGATGTCCGCGGCGACGGCGTACGGCTCCACCCGGTACGTGCGGACATCGGCGCGATGGCTCGTGTGGTGGATCGGGTTCAACAGATGGAACAGCTCGGCGGCCTTGTCGCCGTCGCCCAATTCGGCGAAGGCCATGACCGACCAGGCCGCCGCGTGGGTGTACTGCCCGCCGTTCTCCCGGACTCCGGGGGGGTATCCCTTGATGTATCCCGGGTCGAGGAGGGTCCGGTCGAAGGGCGGGGCGAGGAGTCGCAGGAGCCGGTCCGCGCGCCGGAGGAGCTCGCGCTCCACGGATTCCATGGCCTGGCGCGCCCGGCCGCGGTCCGCCGCGCCGGAGAGGACCGCCCAGGACTGGGAGAGGGAGTCGATCCGGCATTCGTCGTTCGCCGCCGACCCGAGCGGCGTCCCGTCGTCGAAGAAGGCGCGCCGGTACCACGCCCCGTCCCACGCCTCCCTCTCCAGCGACGCCTGGAGCGAAGCGGCCCTCGTCCGCCACCGCGCCGCGCGCTCCCCCTCCGCGCGCAGGTCGGCGATCCGGGCGAACTCCCCGAGATTCGCGAGGAGGAACCAGCCCAGCCAGACGCTCTCTCCGCGGCCCCCGCGGCCCACGCGGTTCAGGCCGTCGTTCCAGTCCCCCGTGCCGATCCGCGGCAGGCCGTGCGGGCCCGCGTCGAGACTCCGGTCCAGCGCCCGCGCGCAGTGTTCGAACAGCGTCGCCGGCGGCCCCGATTCGGCGGGCTCGAAGTACGCCTCCGCCTGCGGCTCCTCGAGGGGCGCCCCCTCGAGCCACGGAACCTCCTCGTCGAGCACCGCCCGGTCCTCGGTCGTGCGGAGGTAGTGGGCCACCGCGTAGGGGAGCCAGAGGAGGTCGTCGGAGATCCGGGTCCGGACGCCGCGGCCCGCGGGGGGATGCCACCAGTGCTGGACGTCCCCTTCCCTGAACTGCCGGCCCGCGGCTCGCAGGAGGTGCGCGCGCGCGAGCTCGGGCCGGGTGGCCGCCAGGGCGAGGACGTCTTGGAGCTGGTCGCGGAACCCGTACGCCCCTCCGGACTGGTAGAGCGCGGATCGGGACCAGATCCGGCACGAGAGCGTCTGGTACAGGAGCCAGCGGTTGAGCATGAGATCCATGGAGCGATCGGGAGTCTTCACCTGCACCGC
>CBRGOK010000123.1:0-8554 GCA_967798035.1 uncultured bacterium | reverse complement strand
CGAACTGGCCCGGGCTTCCTCCGCTCGCGCGGCTCCTCGAGAACTACCGCTACGGGAACGATTTCGCGGAAGGGAGCCCGATGCCGATCGGGAAGGACCTCCGGACCGCGATCAAGGCGAGGTAGCCCCTCGCGCGAGTCAGGCGCCCCGCTCCTCGCCGAGCCGGGCGCCCTCGTGCTCGACCACGACCTTGAGGCTCGTGGGCTCCGCCGCACGGGCGAAGGCCTCCGGGAGACGGATGGCCGGGAAACGGTCGCGGACGAGGAGGTCGGGGAGGTTCGAGGCGAGGCGCGTCCGCGGGTCGGCGAGGAGGTCGATCGCGGGGCCGAACTCGCCGCAGCGCGAGGAGGTGAAACGCAGTCCGCGGCCGAGGATCGGCTCGAGAATGCCGGCCCGTTCCTGGCGGACGTCCTCCACGTAGATCGTCCCCGTGGCGCGGACCGCGCCGGTCTCGCGCTTTGGATCGGGTCGGATCGCACGGTCGATCTCCTCGAGGGTGCGAGCCACGACCGCCGCGGGAGGGGAGGGGACGGAGGTTTGGGCTCCGAGCGGCGCGAGCGACAGCTCGTCGACCACGAACTCCGTCAGATGCCGCAGGCCAAACGTCTCGCGGCCCGTCGTCGACTTCACGTGCACCTCCCGGCGCGCCAGGGCGGCGGCGAGGGGGAGGGAATCGGGCTTTCCCGTCGCCTCGATCACGACCTCGGCCTCCGTCCGGGCGGGGTCGAGGGTGGAGGCGAGGACCGTCCGATCGGCGCCGAGGGCCTTGGCGAGGCGGAGATGTTCAGGGTGTTTCCCGATCGCGAGGATCTCGCCCGGAGCGGCCGTGCGCGTCCGTTCCGCGGCGAGGGCGGCCACCAGCATCAGCCCGAGCTTGCGGACGCCCAGGACCGCGATCGTGTCCCCCGCGCGGGGCGCGATCGTGCGGACGCCATGGAGGGCCGCCGCGAACGGCTCGACGAAGGTCGCGGCGAGGGGCGGAAGCGCGGGCGGGAGAGGGTGGACGGCCAGGACCGGAACCAGCATCCAGGGGGCGAAGCCGCCGGGTAGGTCGTGGATCCCGAGGACCAGCCGGTCGGGACAATGCCGCTCCAGGCCGGCGCTGCAGAACGGGCAGGTCTTCGCCTCGGGAATCCCGCGGGCGGCGTGCGAGGCGTTGATCTCGACGGCGAGGAGGCGGCCGTCCTCCTCGCGCGCGATCGCCTCGTGGCCGGCGACCTGCGGGAGCGGGAAGGGGAGGAAGCGCCGCGCAAGGTCGGTCGAGCAGACGCCGCAGTGGTTCGCCCGGACGAGGCGGTAGCCCGGGCCGAGACGGACGTGGACCTTCCCTTCGCGGAGGATCTCCCAACCCCGCTCCGTCGAGCCGCGGGTGGCGTAGGCGGCGGGCTGGATGGAGCCGTCGGCGCGGACCTCGAAGGCCGTGAAGTCGGCCACGGCGCCTAGATCGCGCGCATCGAGGCGGCGATCGAGCGGCTCGCGGCGAGCCGCGCCGGGAGGAAACCTCCGAGCAGGCCGACCGCGGCCGCGAAGCCGAGCCCCTTCGCCAGGAGCGCGGGCGTGAGCCGGAACTGGAACGCGAGGTCGCCGAACGTCTTCCAGTTCACGGTGCTCGTCACGGCTCCGTGGAACGGGAGGGCGAGGAGGCACCCGAGCATCCCGCCGAGAAGCGCTATCCCGACCGACTCGATCAGGAACGAGGCGAGGACCGACCTCCGGCGGAAGCCGATCGACCGAAGCACGGCGATCTCGCGCGTGCGCTGGGCGACCGCGGCGTACATCGTGTTCGTCGCGCCGACCGCGGCGCCGACGCCGAGGAGGACGGAGATGAACATCCCGATGTAGATGAGGGGGAGCCCGGGGCCCTCGGTCTGCTTCCGGTAGTACTCCGGCTCGGGGAACCCGACGAGGGAGAGGCGCTTGTCTGTGTCGAGCTGATTCCGCAGCTGCGCCTGCACCTCGGGCGAGGGGGTGCGGACGAGGACCGAGGAGTAGGTCGTCCGGAGGAAGTCGGCCATCACGAGTTCGGCATCGGCCCACGCCTCGGAGTCGGGCGCCTTCCCCTGCGCGTCGAACAGGCCGACGACCGTCCAGTCGTGCTTCCCGAAATGGATGCGCTCCCCAAGCCCGAGGTTCTGGTAGCGCTCCGCGATGCGCCGGCTCACCGTGAGCTCGGGAAGGCCGGGGGTGAACCACCGTCCCTCGACCAGGCGGACGTAGGAACGGAGGGCCCGTCCCCCTTCCCCCGTGCCTCGGACGAGGAGATTCCCCTGGAGGCCGTTCCTCCGGGGAGCGAAGACGATCACGATCGTCTCGGGGGCGAGGAGGGGGCGCTCCTCGGGATCCTTCACGACCTCGGGGAGCGTCGCGATCAGCCGCGCCGGGTCGCGGTCGACCGCGCTGTTCGTCTCCGTCGTCGAGCCCTTGCGCAGGACGACGAGGTTGTCCGGGTCCCCCGTCCCCTGGAGCACTCGGTTCAGCCCTTCCGGGAGGGCGAGGGCGAGGAGGAGGGTCGTCGTCGGGAGCGCGATCCCGAGCGCCGTCATCGCCGCCGCCGCGGGCCGGGCCCGGAGGTGGCGGAGGTTGTAGGCGAGGGGGATCCTCATGCCCTGCGCAGCGCCTGCGCGATCGGGCGCCGGACCAGGCTCCAGGCGGGGAGGCCGCCGGCGAGGGCCCCGACCAGGAGAGCGAGAAGGATTCCGCTGGCGGCGATCCCGGTGGGGACGCGGAAGGTCGGGAACATGATCGGTTCCGGACTGAAGTCGAAGAAGAGGAGGACGGGAAGGAGCGTCCCGAGAAGGCCTCCGATCCCCGCGACGAGGACCGCCTCGGAGAGGAAGAGGAACCCGACCCTCGCCGGAGGGAATCCGAGGGCGCGGAGCACGGCCGCCTCGGCGGCCCGTTCCCGCGCGGCCATCGCCATCGCGTTCCCGGCGACGAGGAGCATCGTGAGGGCGACGGCGGCGACGATGTTGCGGACGATCGCGCGCAGGTCTCCCATCATTTCGACGAAGGAGAGCTGGAAGGCCTTCTCCGTCTCGGTCTTCGTCTCGCCGTCGGAATTGCGGAAGGCCGCGTCCACGCGCGCGCTCACCGGGGCGACGTCCTCCGGACCCGCGACGAGGAACCAGATCGTCCCCACCCTCCCCGGGCGCCCGGCAGAGGTTTCTAGCGTCTTCTCGACGTACTTGCGGTGGAAGAGGAGCCAGGTCGAGTCGGGCCCGTCGTAGATCCCGCGGACGTTGAGCTCGGGATTCAAGGGATAGATCTGGCCCGTGAGGACGATTCGGTCCCCGACCTTCCAGTCGAACTTCGCCGCGAGGTCGCGCCCGACGAAGCACCCCTGGAGGTCGGCGAGGAACGCCCTCTTCTCCTCCTCGGGGAGCCGCACCTCGGGGAAGACGTCCCAGAAGGTATCCGCCTCGATCTCGAAGTTCGGAAACCAGTTGTTCTCGTCCTTCCAGTAGGCCCCGAACCAGGTGAGTGGCGTGGTCTCCAGGATCCCCGGCAGTTTGCGGATCTTGTCGACGTGGGTCTCCGGGAGGGGATTCTGGAGGGAGGTCGCGTGGCGCGCGACCAGGCGGAAGCGGCTCTGCTCGGAGGGGGGGTTCTCGAACTGGTAGAGGGCGGTCCGGAGGGCGACGACGAGGAAGGTCGAGACGAAGATCGCGAAGGCGGTCAGCCCCGACCGCCGCTTGTTGCGCAGCAGATTCCGGAGGACGAGCGGGAGGTACTTCACCGGGAAGCGCTCGCCGCGTAGAAAGCCGGCATCTCGCCGAGGACCCCCTTGTCGAGGAAGCGCCGCGTGCGGGCGTATCCCGCCGCGCGGGGGTCGTGGGTGACGAGGAGGATCGTCTTCCCGTACTCGGCGTTCAGGCGGCGGAGGAGTTCGAGGATCTCCGTCGCCGAGGTCGCGTCCAGGTCTCCCGTCGGCTCGTCGGCGAGGAGGAGGGTCGGGTCGGTGACGATCGCGCGCGCGATCGCGACTCTCTGCTCCTGGCCGCCGGAGAGCTGTCGGGGAAAGTGCTTCGCCCGGTCGGTGAGGCCCACGACGCCGAGGGCGGTCCGCACGTGCTCCCGACGCTCCTTCCCCGAGAGGGGAGTCAGGAGCAGGGGGAGCGACACGTTCTCCTCCGCCGTGAGGACCGGGATCAGGTTGTACATCTGGAAGATGAAGCCGATGTGGCGGGCGCGGAACGCCGCAAGCTCCGTCTCCGACATCGAGGCGAGGTCGGACCCGGCGACCTGGACGTCGCCCGAGGTCGGTCGGTCGATGCCGGCGATGAGGTTGAGGACGGTCGACTTGCCCGATCCCGACGGCCCCATCAGGGCGACGAAGTCTCCGCCCGAGGCCTCGAGGTCGATGCCCCGGAGGACCGGCACCTCGAGCGTGTCGCGGCGAAACGACTTCGTCACGTGGCGGAGGGAGACGACGGGCGAGGTTCCCAAGGCGGCGCTCCGGCGAGGGGCGCGGAACGATACCCCGAGTGGACCGTCCTCGCGAAGCGGGGGAGGGTCAGCGCTTCGCGGCGACGCGAACGCGCGCCCCGTCGGGCAGGTCGGCGCCGCCCGCGGAGACGACCTCCTCCCCTCCGGAGAGGCCCTCGAGGATCTCGACCCGAGCTTCCCTCCGCTCGCCCGGGCGGACCGACCTCCGGTAGGCCCGTCCGCCGGTCACGACGCGCACGAAGGCGCCTTCCTCCCGCTCGACGAGCGCCGCGGAGGGGATGGAGACTCGCGTCGCGGGGGACGGGGCGGACTCTCCGGTCGACCCGAAGAACACCTTCGCGCTCATCTCGGGCCGCACCTGCTCGTCCGGCTCGAGGAACCGGACGCGGACGGGAACCGTCGAGGTGCGGCGCACGGCGCGCGGCATGATCTTGCGGACGAGGGCGCGGTAGCGGACGTCGGGATACGCCTCGAGGACGATCTCGGCCGCTTGCCCCTCCCGCACGCGCCCGATATTTGTCTCGCTCACGTCCGTGTCGACCTCGAGATCGTTGCGGTCGACCAAAACGGCGATGACGCCCGAGGAGACTTGGCCCGTCACGACGCCGAAGGAGATCGTCTCCCCCACCTCCATCGACTTCGCGATCACGACACCGTCGAACGGCGCGCGGACATCGGTGTTCGCGAGAACCGACTCCGCGACCTCGAGTTTCGCCTTCGCGACGTCGAGTCGCGTGCGCGCCGCGTCCAGCGCCTGTTCCCCCGCCGCTCCGCCGCGGACGAGGCTCTCCTGGCGACGCACCTCGCGTTCGGCATCGGCGAGCTCGGCGCGCGCTTCCGCGACGCGGGCCGCGTCCTCCCGCGACTCGAGGCGGGCGAGGAGGTCTCCCTTCCGGACGACGGTCCCCTCCTCGAAGTGGATCTCCTCGATCTTCCCGGCGGCGCGGGAGCCGACATTCGCCGACTTGCGGGCGACGACGTAGCCCGTCGCGGTCAGGACCACGCCCCCCGCGCCCTCCGGGACCTCGATCGAGGCCTTGGCCGTCTCGACGACGGGGAGCCCGAAGTGCAGGAGCCACGCCGCCGCGCCCCCTCCGCCGAGGAGGAGGAAGAGGAGGACCGCGGCGAAGGGGAAGCGCCCGCGCCGCGGAGGATCCTCCGCGCGGTGGATGCGCAGCCCCTCGAGGTCCCCGGGCGGGCGCGGGCGGGGGGGAAAGTCCGTCTCTGCCTTCACGGTCGTCGCGGGGACAAGCTAGCGGGCGGCCCCGGGCGTCGCCAGCCGGGGCCGGAGCGGCCGCCGCGGGGGGAGGCCGGTCTCCCGGTCGGGCGCCCGTGCGGCGGCGGGGGGAGCGGCGCGGGCTCCCCGCCGTTGGACCCAGTTTGGATTGGGCGGGAATGGCCTTGCCCCGGACTGGGCTTTCGGGTATGGAAACCCCCTCCGATACCCGGGCGAGGGTGCGATCCCGGGCTCGTCCCCGGGATCCCCGGATCCAAAACACAAGCAGGGAGAACGAAATGCCTCGGACAAAGAAGTCGACCGGCTCTTCCAACGGCTCCTGGCTGACATTCCTCGAGGCCGCCCAGAAGGCCGGATTGAGCCACTTCACGCTGTACAAGATGAACTCGACCGGCAAGCTCCCGGTCAAGGCGAGGAAGGTCGCGGGGAAGATGCGCCTCGACCGCGCGTCCTTCGAGGACTGGATGAAGTCCCGCGCCGCCTCCGCGGGCGGCGGGCGCAAGCGCCGGGGACGAAGGCGCGGGGTCACTGCGGTCCGGCGCGCGCGCCGCGGGCGCCGGGGTCGTCGCATGCGGGTCGCCACCGTCGCCGCCGCCGCCCCGCGCGGCCGCCGGCCCGGCGCGTTCACGCTCCCCGTGGGCGGCTCGACGAACCTCGACTTCTGGTTCAAGCTCCTCGGGTTCGTGCGGCGCCGGGGGGCGAGCGTCGCGATCCAGACGGACGGGACGAGGGTCGGCCTCGTCTAGGACGCCGCCTCGTCCGCGAGACAAGAAAGAGGCCGCGGGGTCCAAGGACCCCGCGGCCTTCGTCGTCAAGTGGTCGGGGCGACTGGATTTGAACCAGCGACCTCTTGAACCCCATTCAAGCGCGCTAGCCAAGCTGCGCCACGCCCCGACCGTGGGATTCGGGCGGGGATTCTAGCGGGGGAGACCTTCCCCGCAAGGCGGCGGGCCGCTCTCCTCGTCGCGCTCCGGCCGGGGATCCCGGGTCATCAGGTCGATGACGGCGCGCCGGGGGTCCTTCCCGCCGTCGAGGACGGCGTGGACCTCGCGCGTGATCGGCATCTCGACGGGCGTCCCTCCCGCGCCGAGGGCGCGCGCCGTGAAGACCCCCTCCGGCACCATCGCCGTCGACCCGAGGACCTGCGCGAGGGACTCGCCGCGGGCGAGGCGCTCCCCGACGGAGCGGTTGCGGCTGTGCCGGGAGTAGCAGGTCACGATCAGGTCGCCGAAGCCGCTGAGGCCCGCGAAGGTCTCGCGGCGCGCCCCGCGGGTCTCCCCGTAGCGCGCGATCTCGACGATCCCGCGCGTCAGGAGGGCGGCCTTGGCGTTGTCGCCGAAGCCGAGCCCGTCGCAGATGCCGGCCGCGAGGGCGATCACGTTCTTCAGCGCCCCGCCGATCTCCACCCCGGCGGGATCCGCGTTCGTGTAGACCCGGAACCGCTCGCTGCGGAGCGCCCCCTGCACGAGCGCCGCGTCCTCCTTCCGGGGGCTCGCGGCGACCACGGTCGTCGGGAGGCCGCGGGCGACCTCCTCGGCGTGGCTCGGGCCGGAGAGGACGACGATCCGCGCGGCCGGACCGAAGACTTCCCGGAGGATCTCCGTGGGCCGCGCGAGCGTCCCCTTCTCGAGCCCCTTCGTCGCCGAGACGATCGGCACGCCCGAGGCGTGAGGCGCGAAGCGGCCGGCGACCTGGCGGAGGAAGGGGGTGGGGACCACGGAGAGGAGGAGGTCGCTCCCCGCGCAGCACCGCGCCGGGTCGTCGGTGAGCTCGAGGTCCTCCGGGAGGGGGACGCCGGGGAGGAAGCGGCGGTTCTCCCGCAGGCGGCGCATCTCCGCCACGTAGTCGGGGAACGCGCCCCAGATGCGGACGGAGTGGCCGTTGCCCCGCAGGAGGAGGGCGAGGGCGGTCCCCCACCCTCCGTCGCCGATCACGCCGACCCGCATGAGTCCTTCCCGAGACGACGGCCGATCCTCGGCTCGGTCCCCTCGAGGATCCGGCGCAGGTTCGCCCGGTGTCGCACGAGGATCAGGGAGGCGAGGAGGAGGGAGGCCGCGAGGACCGGCAGGTGCGCGCCGAGCGCGTCCGCCGGGTCGCGCGCGAGGACCGCGAGGGGGAAGGCGAAGGCCATCCCGATCGAGGCCACGGAGACGATCCGGACGAGGGAGATCAGCAGGACCCAGGCGAGCCCTCCCACCGCGAACGCCGCCGGGTCGAGGGCGAGGAGGACCCCCGAAGCGGTCGCGACCCCCTTCCCCCCCCGTAACCGGAGGAAGACCGGGAAGCAGTGGCCGAGCGTGGCCCCGACCCCGCCCAGCGCGGAGGGGAGCCCCGGCTCCAGGCCGAGGAGTCGGGGGAGGAGGCCGGCGGAGGCGAACCCCTTCGCCGCGTCGAGGAGGTAGACGAGGGCCGAGGCGCCCCGCCCGAGGACCCGGCCGACGTTCGTCGCCCCGATGTTCCCCGACCCCACCGTCCGGATGTCGACCCCCGACCGGAGGCGGACCAGGAGGTACCCGAACGGGATCGACCCGAGGAGGTAGCCGAGGAGGGGGGTCGCCAGGGTCCCGGCGGCGCCCGTCATCGGGTCGGGGAGGTCGGCATCGTGGGGGGAACTTAGCCGGCCCTCGAAAGACCTTCGAGGATGAATCACTACCTCCTCCACAGGAGCCGCCGCCAGACATCCTCAATCCTCCTTATCCTCCTTTTCCTACCACTTTCTCTTGCGGCGGCTCCTGCCTCCCAGCCAGGGAGGAGGGAGGTGGATCGGGCGCGGGTCGCGGGACCCGGGAGGACTCGATCCGCGAGGTTCAGCCTGGCCGGGTCCAGGGTCGATCGGGGTGGAAACTGGAGCGGGTGATGGGGCTCGAACCC
>CBRGOK010000122.1:0-8643 GCA_967798035.1 uncultured bacterium | reverse complement strand
CCTACGGACTTCAAGACCGGGTCGAAAGGCCCCCGGGGAGTCGGCAGGGGCGGACGAGAAGGCCTCCGCGCGGATGGGCTCACGCTCGACTTCCCCGACGGGACCGCCGAGCGCGCCACCTCCCTCCGCGTGGGCCGGGCACCCCAAGGAGGCCTACCGCCGAATCGCCGAGCGTCGAGCGCGGGCCGGTCGAATTCGTAGAATCGGCCCCGTGGGCCACCGCCTCCTCGAGGGGACGAACGAGCCGCAGGCCCTCGCCATCACCCACGGCGAGGGCCCGCTCCTCGTGCTGGCGGGCGCGGGCTCGGGGAAGACCCGGGTGCTCACCCGCCGCGTCGCCTGGCTCCTCGAGGAGCGGCGGGTCCCCGCCCGCGGGGTCCTCGCGATCACCTTCACGAACCGCGCCGCGCAGGAGATGAAGGAGAGGATCCTCTCCCTCGTCCCCCGGGACGACCTCTGGATCTCGACCTTCCACTCCGCCTGCGCCCGGATCCTCCGCCGCGACGCCGCGGCGATCGGCCTCCCGAACGACTTCACGATCTACGACGAGACCGACCGCGCCGCGCTCCTCCGCGCGATCCTCAAGGAGAAGGACCTCGACCCCGCGCGCCACCGTCCTGCCGGGGTCGCCTCGACGATCTCCCGGTGGAAGAACGCGATGCTCTCCCCCGCCGACGTCTCCCGGGGGGAGGGGCTGGAGGGGCGCTCCCTCGCCTCCGTCTTCGACGCCTACGAGCGGCGCCTCCGGGACCTAGGCGCGCTCGACTTCGACGATCTCCTCCTCAAGGCGATCGACCTCCTCGAGTCGAGCCCGGAGACCCTCGTCCGCTACCAGGATCGCTTCGAGCATGTCCTGATCGACGAGTTCCAGGACACGAACCCGCCGCAGTACCGGATCGCGAAGGCGCTCGCGGGGACGCGCAAGAACCTCGCCGTCGTCGGCGACCCCGACCAGTCGATCTACTCCTGGCGCGGCGCGGACGTCCGCAACCTCCTCGACTTCGAGCGCGACTTCCCCGGCACCCGCGTCGTGCGGCTCGAGCAGAACTACCGCTCGACCAAGCGCATCCTCGCCGCCGCCGACGCGGTCATCCGTCGCAACCGCCTCCGCAAGGAGCGCGGGCTGTGGACGGAGAACCCGGAGGGGGAGTTCCTCGTCGTCCTCCCCTGTTCCGACGAGAACGAGGAGGCGCGCGAGGTCGCCCTCCAGGTCCGGAGCCTCGCCGCCTCCGGCCGACCGCTGCGGGACATCGCCGTCTTCTACCGGACGAACTTCCTCCAGCGCGCCCTCGAGCGGGGGCTGCGGGAGGCGGCGATCCCCTACCGGGTCGTCGCGGGGGTGGAGTTCTTCGAGCGCCGCGAGGTGCGCGACCTCCTCGCCTACCTCCGCGTCCTCGTGAATCCCAAGGACGACCTCGCCGCCGAGCGCGTCGCCGGGACCCCCCCGCGCGGCATCGGGGAGAAGACCCTCCTCGCCCTCGCCGAGTTCGGCTGCGCCAAGGGGCTCTCCCTGCGCCAGACCTTCGCCCGGGCCGCCGACGTGCCGGGGCTCGCCGCCCGGATCCGGAGCGCGCTCTCCTCCCTCGACCGGCTCCTCTCCTCCCTCGAGCCCGCCCTCGAGGGGCCGGCGGGCCGGGCCCTCGACGCGGTCCTCCGGGCCATCGAGTACGAGGCGTTCCTGAAGGATCTCGAGTCCTCGGGGGGGGCAGAGGGGGTCGATCGGATCGAGAACATGCGGGAGCTCCTCGCTTACGCCCACGACTTCGACCGGCGCGAGCCGGAGGGGGGGCTGCGCGGCTTCCTCGCCGAGGTCTCCCTCGTCGCCGACGCCGACGACTACGAGGAGGAGGTCGACCGGGTGAGCCTCCTCACCCTCCACTCCGCGAAGGGGCTCGAGTTCCCCGTCGTCTTCCTCGTCGGCTGCGAGGAGGGGCTCCTGCCGCACGCCCGCTCCGTCGACGAGCCCGCCGCGCTCGAGGAGGAGCGCCGCCTCTTCTACGTCGGCCTCACTCGCGCCAGGGAGAGGGTCCTCCTCACCTACACGCGCACGCGTTCCCACTTCGGCGAGGGGATCACCTCCGTCCCCTCCAGGTTCCTCGCCGAGATCCCCGCCGAGCTCCTCGAGGGCTTCGGGCCGCCCGAGGCGCCCGACGAGGTGGGCGAGTCGCCGCCCGAGTTCGACGGCGGACTCTCGGGCGGCGACCTCGTCGAGCACCCGCAGTTCGGGCGCGGCCGGGTCGTCGCGGTCTCGGGTCGCGGCGTGAACGCGCGCGCCGTCGTCGCCTTCCAGCGCGTGGGGGAGAAGACGCTCCTCCTCGCCTACGCCCGGCTCGAGCGGATCGGAGCCACGGGTTGAGCCGCTTCCGCGAGGAGATCGACCGCGTCCTCAAGGAGGCGGAGCTGCAGGGCCGGGACGCCCTCGAGGAGGCGCTCGCCGCCGTCCGTTCCTTTCTCGACGCGCGGGGCCGGGCCGAGCTTCCCGACGGCCCCCCTGCTCCGAAGGGGAAGGCCGCGACCCTTCCCCTCGCCCCCCCCGCGATCCTCGACATCCCTCCCGACCGGGGCCGGTACGGGATCGTGGGGCGCGGCCCGAAGATGACCGCTGTCTTCGATCTCCTCGAGAAGATCCTCCCCTCCTCCTACCCGGTCCTCGTCCTGGGCGAGTCCGGCACGGGGAAGGAGCTGATCGCCCGCGCGCTCCACGAGTTCGGGCCGAGGAAGGGGAAGCCCTACGTCTCCGAGAACTGCGCGGCGATCCCGGAGACGCTCCTCGAGAGCGAGCTCTTCGGCCACAAGCGCGGCTCCTTCACGGGGGCCGTCGCCGACCGCAAGGGCCACTTCGTCGCGGCGAACAAGGGGACGATCTTCCTCGACGAGATCGGGGACATGTCCCCGACGATGCAGACGAAGCTCCTGCGCGTCCTCCAGGACGGGGAGGTCCGCCCCGTCGGGGGCCAGGATACCTTCCACGTCGACGTCCGGGTCGTCGCCGCGACGAACCAGCCGCTGCGCGAGCGCGTCGGGAAGGGGCTCTTCCGGGAGGACCTCTACTTCCGCCTCGCGGTCCTCGAGCTCCGGCTCCCGGCGCTGCGGGAGCGGAAGGAGGACATCCCCCTCCTCGTCGAGCACTTCCTCGCCCGCGCCTCGGCCGAGGCGAAGCGGGAGGTCCGCCTTTCTCCCGAGGCGCTCGAGCGGCTGATCGCCCACTCCTGGCCCGGCAACGTGCGGGAGCTCGAGAACGAGATCCGCCGCGCCGTCGCCCTGTGCGACGGGACGATCAAGGCCTCCGACCTCACGCCGGAGGTCCGGTAGTCGTCGGACCCGGGCCCGCGCGTAGAATCTCCCTCTCCCCCCCGCATCGGATGCGGATCCTCCCCCTCCTCGCCGCCGGTCCACTCCTCGCGGGCTCCCCCGGCGCGGGCGCCCGCCAGCGCGCGGAGGGGGCCCCGGCCCCTCTCGTCTCCGCCGCGCCGGTCGACTCGCACCTCGAGGAGGCGCGCTCCCTCGAGCGGGAGCGGAGATTCGCGGAGGCGCGGCAGTCCTTCGAGCGCGCGAGGGAGGCGGCCTCGGGGGAGGCGACGAAGGCGCGGCTCGCCGGCCTCGCCGCGGACGCGCAGCGCCAGGAGTGGTTCCTCGGCTTCCTCGGGGAGGCCGCGGCGTCCGACCGGGAGAGGCTGAAGGGGGTCGACCTCGGGACCGAGGTCCCGGGCGACCCGGTCGGCGGGGACTGCGAGGGGCTGCGCGTGGCGGGCCCGGCCGGCGAGACGAGGATCGGGTGGAAGGAGCTGCCGGCCGCCGGCCTCGCCCGGCTCTTCGCGCGGACCCGGCCGGGACCGAGGGACGAGCTGAACGCCGCGGTCTTCTTCCTCCGCTCCGGGCTCGAACGCGAGGCCGAGCGCGCGATCGCGGTGGCCCTCGCTCACGCGGCCGAGCTCAAGGGGGAGGTCGACGGCATCCTCGCGCGCGCCCGCGAGATCGAGGTCCCCGAGGGGGGATTCGTCCGCTTCCGCGACCGCTGGGTGAGCCCCGCCGAGAAGGAGGCGGTCCTCCTCCTCGAACGGATCGAGCGCCTCTTCGACCGGCTCGACGCGGCCGAGGGGAAGTCGCGGGAGGGGATCGTCGCGGAGATCCGGAACCTGCCGGAGGAGGCGCGGGACCCCCTGGTCGGGGCGCTCCATCGGCGGCGGGAGAAGTTAGTCGAGAGGGTGGCCGCATCACCCGCGACGAAGCGCCTCGCCGGGCTGCGGGAGGAGCGCCTGGAACTCGACCGGAGGCGGGCCTACGCCCTGGCGCTGATCTTCGACGAGCAGACCTACTTCCACCCCTTCCAGCCCCCGGAGTGCCCTCCGGACACGGCGGCCCTCTATCCCGCGGTCCAGCGGGAGGTCGACCACCGCGTCGCGGCGGTCCGGGAGGCGCTCGCCGCTTCGACGAGGGTCCCGATCGGGAAGGCGAGGAAGGCGCTGCGCGAGTGGCACGAGGTCGAGCGCTGGATCGTCGAGGCGGCGGGCAAGCCCGCCGAGCCGCCCGAGGGGCCCGAGGGGATCAGGGATTGGGCCGGCGTCGACCCGGAGGCGGAGGAGGCGACCGCCTCGAACTTCGCCCTCGACGCGCGGGAGCGGGAGGAGGGGCTGGCGCTCGACGCCCGGGTCCTCGCCTTCAACACGGCGGCGCATGTCCGCTACGGGCTCGCTCTCGAGGAGCGCAGGCTGGTCGACGAGACGAACGCGTACCGGCTCCTCCTCGGCCGGCGCGCCGTCGCCGTGAACGCGAAGGTGGTCCGGGCGGCGCGGGGGCACAGCATGGAAATGGCCGATCGCGGCTTCTTCTCCCACTTCTCGGAGACGCCCGGACGGAGGACGCCCTTCGACCGGATGAAGCTCGAGGGGTACGAGCACGGGGCCTCCGAGAACATCGCCCGGACCGGGGGCGCGGACTCCGCGATCGAGGCGTGGAAGCACTCGGCCGGGCACCACAGGAACCTCCTCGGCCCCGCCCACCGGGAGATCGGGGCGGGCGCGGCCGGCGGGCTCTACACCCTCAACTTCGGGACGGGGGACGAGTTCCTCCGGGAGCCGGACTGGAAGTAGGGATGGACCCCCTCGCCCGTGCCCCCCTCGCCGCGGGAGCGGGGAGTCGGTGGAGGCCGCGGCGGGGGACGCTCCTCGGCGGGGGCGCGCTCCTCCTCCTCTGCGCCGCCCTCTTCCTGCGCGACCTCGGGTCGATCCCCCTCTTCGACCCCGACGAGCCGCGCTACGCCGGGCCCGCGCGCGAGATGGCGCGCGGGGGGGACCTGCTCGTGCCGCGGCTCAACGGAGAGCCGCGCCTCGATAAGCCGGTCCTCTTCTACTGGCTCGTCGCCGGGTCGATCCGCGTCCTCGGGGAATCGGAGTTCGCGGCGCGCCTCCCCTCCGCGCTCGCCGGATGCGCCACCGTCCTCGCCACGGCCGCCTTCGCCGCCCGGCGCTTCGGCGGGAGGGCGGGCCTCCTCTCCGGCGCGATCCTCGCCCTCTCCCCGCTCTTCCTCGCGCTGTCGCGGGTGGCGGTGACCGACATGACGGTGACGCTCCTTGCGAGCCTCGCCTTCTTCGCCTTCGACGCCGCCCGCCGTGGGAGCGACCGGGCCTTCCTCGGCTTCGCGGGCGCCCTCGGCCTCGCGGCGGCGACGAAGGGTCCTCCCGCCGTCGCGCCGCTCCTCCTCTCCCTCGCGGCGGCCCTCCTTCTCGACCGGGACCGGCCCCGCTTCCGGGCGTGGACGCTCGCCGCGGGAGCGGCGCTCTTCCTCCTCCTCGCCCTCGCCTGGCCCGCGGCGCTCTTCCTGCGCCTCGGGGCGGAGCGGTGGGGGGAGTGGGCCGGCGCCGTCGTCGGCCGGGAATCGGTCGGGCGGTTCCTCGGGGGATTCCGCCATCCCCAGCCCCCCACCTTCTACCTCCCCATCCTTCTCGGGGGATTCTTCCCCTGGTCCCTCCTGCTCCTCGGGTCGATCCCGGGCGCGCTGCGGGCGAGGGGGGAGCCCCGCCCGCGGACCCTCCTCGCCCTCCTCGTCTGGGCCGGGACGACCCTCGTCTTCTTCTCCGTCTCGCGGAGCAAGCTCATGCCGTACGTGCTTCCCGCGTTCCCGCCCCTGGCGATCCTCTGCGGCGCCTGGCTGGCGAAGGAGACGGAGGCGGGGGGAAGGGCGCTTCCCTGGAGGCTGGCCGGAGCCGCCGCGGGGCTCGCGCTCCTCCTCGGGGTCCTCCTCGCTCCTCGCCTCGGGCGCGCGGCCGAGCGCGACGCCCTCCTCCGCTCGCCCTGGTTCGCCGTCGGGGCGGCGGGGGTCGTCGCCTTCGCCGTCGCCGCGGGGATCTACCGCCGCGTCCCGCACGCCCTCGCGGCCGCGGGCCTCGCCTTCTCCTCCCTCGTCGGAGCGGCCTGCGACGCCGCCCCGGTCGTCTTCCGCCAGCACGCGCGGGTTGCCGAAACAGGGCGCGCCATGGCGCGGATCGCGGGGCCGGACGGCGCGCTCGTCGTCGTCGGGAAACTCCGGACGGGGGTCGTCTACTACGCGGACCGGACGGTCGCGAAGGAGAGGGACCTGGAGTCGGCGCTGCTCCACCGGCGCGAAGGGGCGCCCCTCGTCGTGGCGGTCGAGCGCAAGCGCCTCGAAGCCACTCCGCCGGAGCTGCGCGCCCGGTTCCGCGAGGTCTCCCCCGCGAGGCGGTCGCCGGGCGACACGACAATGATCCTCGTCGCCCCGCCCACGCCCGGAGGCGTGTGAATCCCCGCGCCGCGCTCCTCCTCGCCCTCGCCGCGCCGGGATGCGTCGTCCCGCCCGACCTCGCGCGGGCACGGCAGGAGTCGAAGGCCGCGCGGGCCACCTTCGCCCCGGATCCGGAGGATCGGGCGGGGCTCCTCGAGTTCGTCGGGGCGATCCACGTCCACTCCGAGATCTCGCACGACAGCGAGGGGACGCCCGAGGAGATCGCCTCCGCGGCCCGGCATGCGCGGCTCCACTTCGTGGCGCTGACCGACCACTTCACCCGCAAGATCACGCGTCAGCCCTCGGGCCTGCGGCGGGGCGTCCTCTTCATCCCCGGGGCGGAGATCTCCCGCAGGGGCGGGTCGATCCTCGCCCTCGGGCTGAGGGAGTGGTTCCAGCCGCGAGGGCTCGACTGGGACGAGGTGGCGAGCGAGATCGAGGCACGCGGCGGGGTCCCGTTCATCGGCCACCTCGAGCACTACCCCGCCGAGCGGGGGCCGGGCCGGTTCCGCGGAGCCGGGATCGTGAACCTCCACGCCGCCCTCCGGGAGGGGCTCGATGGGTGGGGGAGCGTCGCGTTCGTCCTCTCGGTCGTCGGGTGGCAGTTCGGCTCCCGGACGGGGCTGCGCTACCTCCCCCTCGTCCGACGGCAGGACGCGGTCGTCGAGGCCTGGGATCGGCTCGCCCAGGAGAGGCCCTTCGCCGCCTTCGCGGAGTCGGACGCGCACGCCAACGTGAAGTGGGGGCCGTTCCACCTCGACCCCTACGACGCGGTCCTCCGGCTCGTCCGGACCCACCTCCTCGCCCCCGCCCTCGAGGAGCGCGCCCTCCTCGACTCGCTCGCCGCCGGCCGCGGGTTCGTCGCCTTCGACGCCCTCGCGGACGCTCGGGGGTTCCGGTTCCGCGGGAGGGCCGGAGAGCACCTCGCGTTCCTCGGCGAGACGCTCCCCTTCGCCCCCGACGCCCGTCTCGAGGTCTCCGTCCCGGCGGCGGGGAAGGTCGTCTTCTACCGCGACGGGGTCTTCGTCGCGCAGGTCCCGGCCGCGGAGGTCGTCCTCCCGGTCTCCCGGCCAGGCGTGTGGCGGGTCGAGGTCTGGCTCCCGGTCTGGGGGACGGACCGCCTCTGGATCTTCTCCAATCCGATCCGCGTCGTGCCGGTCGGGGAGGGACCGTCGGGGAAGGGCTAGGGGGGCGATCCGGCCGAGGAGGGGACCTCGAGGAGGAGGTGGTCGCGGCCCCGCCGCCGCAGCCGCTCCGGCGTGGTCTTCCACCGCGGGTGGAACCAGGCCCAGTGGTCCGGCCGCTCCCGGATGCGCCGCTCGACGACGGCGGCCCAGGCGCGCGTGCCGGCGATCAGGTCGGAGGCGCGGTCCTCCGTCCGGGGGACGTCGATCGGCTCCTCGAAGGAGAGGCGGTAGCCCTTCCCCGTCCACTCCGTGAACGCCGGGAGGATCGGCGCTCCGGAGAGGCGCGCGAGCGCGGCCGGCCCGGTGGCCGTGTAGGCCGGCCGCCCGAAGAAGGGGAGGAAGGTCCCCGCGATCCGGTCGATGTCCTGGTCGGGGACGACGCCGACGGTCCCTCCCTTCCGCAGGAGGGCGAGGAGCCCGCGGGGGGAGTCCCCCTGGTCGAAGACGGCGACCCGCGCCCTCGCGCGCGCGGCGCGGACGAAGGCGTCGAGCCGCGCGTTCGCGAGCCGGGCGGAGACGACGCCGCCCGGGAGGAAGCCGTTCTCCGTGAACCAGGCGGGGATCAGCTCGAAGTTCCCGAAGTGGCCGGTCACCACGATCAGTCCGCGCCCCCGAGCGTGCGCCCGCTCCAGCCGCTCCCGCGTACCGTCGGCCCGGACGTAGTCCCCGATCCAGTGCGGCCCCTCCTCGAAGAACCTCGCCGTCTCGAGGGCGGCG
>CBRGOK010000121.1:0-8676 GCA_967798035.1 uncultured bacterium | reverse complement strand
GGAAGACGGAGATCGCGCGGCGGATGGCGGAGCTCGTCTCCGCCCCCTTCGTCAAGGTCGAGGCGACCAAGTACTCCGAGGTCGGCTACGTCGGCCGGGACGTCGACTCGATCGTGCGCGACCTCCTCGACGTCGCCGTCGACGGCGTGCGCGCGGAGCACGCCTCCCGATGGCGGGAGCAGGCCGCCGCCGCGGTCGAGGAGCGGATCGCCGACGCCCTCCTCGCGGCGGGTCGGCCCGCGGGCGGGGAGCCGACGGGAGGGGAGCGGGCCGAGGTCCTCGAGCGGCTGCGCGCAGGGGCCCTCGAGAAGGCGGAGGTCGAGGTCCGGGTGGAGGAGAAGGTCTCCCCCCAGGTCGAGATCTTCACTGGCAGCGGGATGGAGTACATGGGCTTCGAGCCCAACTCCTGGTCCCAGCTCCTCTCGCGCGGGAGCCCGGCGCGCACGCGCGCCGCCCTCCTCCCGGTCGCGCAGGCGCGGGCGCTCCTCGAGCGCGAGGAGGTCGAGAAGCGCCTCGACCGCGACGCGATCGTCCGCGAGGCGATCCGCCGCACGGAGGAGTCGGGGATCGTCTTCCTCGACGAGATCGACAAGATCGCGGGCCGGTCCCACGACGGGGGGCCCGACGTCTCCCGCGAGGGGGTTCAGCGCGACCTCCTCCCCCTCGTCGAGGGGACGACCGTCTACACGAGGTACGGGACGATCCGCACCGACCATGTGCTGTTCGTCGCGGCGGGCGCCTTCACGATCGCCCGCCCCTCCGACCTCATCCCGGAGCTCCAGGGGCGCTTCCCGATCCGGGTGTCGCTCGAGTCCCTCGGGCGGGGGGAGTTCCTCCGCATCCTGACCGAGCCCGAGAACGCCCTTCCCAAGCAGTACGGCGCGCTCCTCTCCGTCGAGGGGGTCGAGCTCGCCTTCGGGCGCGACGGCCTCGAGGAGATCGCCTCCCTCGCCGACCGGCTGAACGTCGCCCTCGGGGACATCGGGGCGCGGCGCCTCTCGACCGTCCTCGAGAGCCTCCTCGAGGGGATCCTCTTCGCGGCTCCCGAGGGGACCCCGCGCCGCCTCCTCGTCGACGCCCGGTTCGTGCGCGAGCAGGGGGCGGGTCTCCTCGCCGAGGCGGACCTGTCGAAGAAGCGGTGAAGGCGGCGAGGGCCCCCGATCCCCGCACCCCCCCTCCGGTGCCGCCCCTCCCCGCCGAACGGAAAAAGCCGCCGCCGCCGGCGCCGATGCCGCCTATAAACGAGCCGGGCCGCGTCCTCGGACGCATGCCCCCGGAGGAGGTCCGATGGATCCTCCGGGCGCAGGCGGGGGACGCGGAGGCCTTCCGTGAACTCTTCGAACGCTACCGCGCTCCCGTGTACGCGACGATCGAGCGGATGGTCGGCGGGTGGTACCCGAACGACCTCGACGACTTCGCCCAGGACGTCTTCCTCAAGGTGTTCCGGGCGCTGCCGCGCTTCGACTTCGGTCGGAACACGAAGTTCTCGACGTGGCTCTACACGTTCGTGCGGAACCACTGCTTCGACGTCATGAAACGGCACGCCGCGGCCCCCGCGCTCACCTCGCTCGCGCGAGCCGAGGCGCAGGAGCCGGACCGGCCGGTCACCGACCCCGGCCCTCCTCCCCCCACCGCCGTCGCGCTGGAGGAGACCGGCGAGGTCGTCCGGCGCGCCGTCCAGTCCCTCCCGCTCCCACTTCGGGAGGTCGTCGTCCTGCGCCAGTACCAGGGGCTCCCCTTCCGCGACATCGGGGAGGTCACCGGCTGCAACGAGGGGACCGCGAAGGCCCGCTACCACCGGGCGCGCGCCCTGCTGCGGGAGCGATTGAAGGGATTCGTCCGGGAGGGCGCGCTCGGGCCGAGCCTGCGGCGCCCGCCGGCGGGAGAGCCCGCGTGAACTGCGAGAGCGCCCGGCACGACCTTCCGCTCCTCGGCACCGGCGAGCTCGAGCCCCGGGGCGAGGCTTCTCTCTGGCGTCACCTCGATGAGTGCGCGGCCTGCCAGGCCCACCGGAACGAGGAGAGCGCCCTCGACGAGGTCCTCTCGAGGTGGCGGACCTCGGGAGCGCGCCGCGACATCTCGCCCGAGGTGCTCGCTGCGGCCGCGGAGATCGCTCCCGGCGTCCGGCCCCCGGGTGCGTTCCGCAGGAGCCTCGGACCCCTCCTCGCCGCGGCGGCCGTCCTCGCCGGCCTCGCGTTCCTCCCCTTCTTCGCGTCGGATCGCCCGGGCCCCGACCGGGAGGAATCCGAGCTCGCGATCGCGCGCGTCGAGTTCGATCCCGTCCCGATCGGCACCGGTCTCTCGGGCCTCGCGCTACCCGCGCGCAACCCCTTCCGTCCTTGATCCTTCCCGCCCTCGCCGCCTCCCTCGCCCTCCTCCCCCCCCTCCTCGCCGGGGGGGACTCCTCCGACCGCGAGGCGAACCCCGAGGAAAAGGCGGCGGTCGAGGCCTTCCTCGGCAGCTTCGACGCGGCGTGCCGGAGCGGCGAGGAGGGGAAGATCTCCGATCTTCTCGCCGAGGGGGCCGCCTCCTGCCGCCGCCGGTGCGAGTCGATCCTCCGGCGGTGCCTCCCGGTCGCGCGGCGTCAAAGCGAGCTCCTCCTCCTCCGCGCCTCGGGGGACGCCCTCGGGGCCTTCGTCCGCGCCGAGATCGAACAGGCGGCCTCGGGCGAGAAGGGGGCGCCCCGGCTCCGGCGCCGCCGGCACGAGTTCCTCCTCCTGCGCCGCGAGGAGCGCGGGCCGCGGCTCCTCACCCTCCTCGAGTTCGACCCCGCCGCGATGGCGGTGGCGGAGTCGCCGACCGTCTCCTGCGAGGGATGCAACTGGACCCTCGAGAAGCCTCCCGGCTGGTTCGCCGTGGCGCGGAGCCGGGAGTGCTGCGGGGCGACCGAGGCGATGAGCTTCCTCCCCCCCGAGGGGGAGCCCTCGATCGAGGTCCGCGTGTTCGACCTCCCCGAGGCCCGCGATCCCCTCGAGGCGACACGGGTCGACGACGAGCGCCTGTGCCAACAGCACGGCCTCGACCTCGCCTCCGCGCAGACCGTCTGTCGACGCCACCTCCCCGCGGGATCGCGACCCGCCGGCGCCGAGTCCGAGATCCTCTTCTCCCCCGCCGGGCAGCCGCCCGGGAAGGCCCTCCGGTGCTACTACCTCCACGGCACCACCCTCTACGCGCTCGTCGCCTGCGGGGAGCGCGGGGCGATCGAGCGCGTGCGGGGGACGTTCGACCGGCTTCGCGCCTCCTTCGCCCTCGTCGATCCCGCCCGTCCCGCGGAGGAGACCCGGTCGAGGATGCTCGGCCATCACCCGGGGGGAAGGCTCGAGGGGAACGCCTACTCCTTCGACTACGAGGGTCTGCGCCTCTCGGTCCGCGCTCCCGAGGCGTGGACGGGGGTGGAGACGAGCGGGCCCGCGATCTTCCGGGTCCGCTTCCGACCGCCGTCGAAGGAGGGGGACGGGGCGTTCCTCGACGTGTACGCGGTGCGCGACCCGGCGGGGTGGCTCGACCACGCCGCCGTCGCGCGCGAGATCGAGGCGCGGGACGCGGAGCTGCGGGCCTGCGGGGCGCGCGACCTCGAGCGCTCGACGCGCACGGCGGTCCGGCACCCGGGGCTCCGGGCCATGATCTACCGGAGCGAGGCGACCTGGAGGGACACCGCGGGCCGCGCGATCCGGGAGCTCCTCGTCTTCGCCCCCGTCTGCGAGGAGGGGATCTACCTCGCCGCCCGCGCCGAGCGGGAGGCGTTCGATCGGCTGCGCGAGGCGTTCGAGGGCGCGGTCGACAGCCTCTCGCGCCCCTGATCCGGCCTGCGCCCCTCCCGCTACAATCCCGCCCCCCTTCGTCCCGACCCATGGAGCGAACGCTCGTCCTCCTCAAGCCCGACGCCGTCCAGCGCCTCCTCGTCGGCCGGATCCTCCAGCGCTTCGAGGAGAAGGGCCTCCGGATCGCCGGCCTGCGCATGCTCCTCCTCCCGGAGGCCGACGCCCGCCGGCTCTACGAGCCCCACGTCGGGAAGCCCTTCTACGAGGGGCTCGTCCGCTTCATGACCGCCTCCCCGATCGTCGCGCTGGCGCTCGAGGGGAAGAACGCGATCGGGATCTGCCGCAAGCTCCTCGGGGCCACCTTCGGGTCGAAGGCGGAGCCCGGGACGATCCGCGGGGACTTCGGCGTCTCCGACTCCTTCAACCTCGTCCACGGCTCCGACAGCCCGGAGTCCGCGGCCCGCGAGCTGCCGATCTTCTTCGGCCCGCGCGACCTCGTCGCATGGGAGCCGAGGATCCTCCCCTGGGTCTACGACCTGCCCGCGGAGTTCCCCAGGGGGTGAGCGGAGGATGAGCCTCCGCGCGAGCGAGGTGGGCGCCGTCGCGGAGGAACTCGGCCGGGTCCTCGCCGGCGGCCGCGTCGAGCGCGTCTTCGCTCCGGGGCCCCGGGAGTACGTCCTCGCGTTCGACGGGAATAGGCCTCCCCTCCTCCTCTCGACCGACCCTTCCCTCTCGCGGATCCACCTCCTCACGGTATCCACGCGCCCCGCCCCCTCCCCCTTCGCCGCGAGGCTCGACCGGCGCCTCGCGGGGCGATCCCTCGAAGGAGTCTCGTGCGCCCCTGGCGATCGGATCGTCCGACTCCGATTCGCCGGAGGCACGGCCCTCGAGCTCGTCGCCGAGCTCTTCGGCCCGGCGTCGAACCTCCTCCTCCTCGACGGGGAGGGGGGGATCCTCGAGCTCGAGCGCCCGGTCCGCGGCCGCCGTTCCCTCGCCACCGGGCTTCCCTACGTCCCGCCGGCCTCCCCCGGCGCGCCGCGCGGGGATCCGCCTCGCTTCTCCGGGAGCGGCCCCGGACCCGCCCCGTGGAGCGCCGCGATCGAGGCCCACTACAGCACGCGACCCGAGGCGCTCGATCGCCGCAGGTCGGACCTCCTCTCGCGCGTCCGCGCTCGCCTGAAGAACCGCCGGGCCCGCATCGAGGGCCTCCTCCTCCGGGCGGCGGAGGTCGCGAAGGCCGAGGAGGTCCGCCGGAAGGGGGATCTCCTCAAGGCGAACTGGTCCCGGCTCCGGCGCGGCCTCGAGTCGCTCGAGGTCGCCGACTTGTTCGACCCGGGCGGGGGCGCCGTGCGGATCGAGCTCGATCCCTCCCTCGACGCCCGCGGGAACGTCGAGCGACTCTTCAAGAGATTCCGCAAGCTCCTCGACGCCGCCGCGCCGCTCGAGCGCGAGCGGGCGATCGCGCAGGCGCAGGTCGCGAGTCTCGAGAATGCGGAGGCGAGGATCGGGACGGCGAGCGCCGCGCAGGACCTCCACGCGATCGAGGAGGAGCTCGAGACCTCGGGCCTCCTGCGGGGGCGCCCTGCGCGCCCGGCGCGGCGCCAGGAGCCGGAGCCGCGCCGCCCCCTGTGCTTCGTCTCCGCCGACGGCCTCGAGATCCTGGTCGGCGGGGACGCGCGCGAGAACGACCGGCTCACCTTCTCGATCGCGCGGGGGAACGACCTCTGGCTCCACGCCCGCGAGAGCCCCGGCTCCCACGTCGTCGTCCGGCTCCCGAAGGGGAAGACCGCGCCGCTCGAGACGCTCCTCGACGCGGCCGCCCTCGCCGTCCATTTCTCGAAGCACCGCGGGGCCTCGCGCGCCGAGGTCCTCTACACGCCGGCGAAGTTCGTCCGCAAGCCGCGCGGGGCGGCGCCGGGGCTCGTCGTCCTCGTCCGGGAGAAGACGATCCTCGTCGGGGAGGACCGGTCGCGGATCGAGCGCCTGACCCGGCCCTCGGCCGGCCTCGTTGACCCTCCCCGGGAGAGGGGATAGCGTTGTTCGGCCCCGGATCGCGCGTCTCGATGCGGCTCCAGGCATCGACCCTCCTCCTCCTCCCGCTCCTCCTCCCGGCCTGCGGGCTTCTCCCGCTCTCGGGGGAGAAGCAGCGCGCCTACGACGTCCACTACCAGAACGCGCAGTACTGGTACGACGCCGGGGATTTCAACCGGGCGCTCCAGCAGGCGCACCGCGCCCAGGCGATCGACGGAGGGGAACGCGACCTCCTCCTCCTCCTCGGCTGGATCCACCTCAAGCGCGGGACGCGGGACGACGTCTACTTCGCGGAGCAATACCTCGACCAGGTCGCGGGCGGCGGGCTCTTCCGCGGGCGCTGGTACAAGGCGACCCTCGGCCTCGGCCTCGCGCTGCGCCGGCAGGGGGACTACCTCCGGGAGACGGCCGAGCGGATGGAGCGGGACGAGATCCGGCCCGCCTCCGGGAAGGACCCGAAGCAGGAGGTCGCGAGGCTCCGCCGCCGGGCGGAGGAGCAGTACGCGAAGGCGGTCGACCTCCTCGAGGAGACGGTCGCCCTCGAACCGCTCGATCCCCACCCCCTCGCCCTCGACAACCTCCAGCAGCTCCACGCCCTGCGAGGGGAGACCGAGCGCAGCCTCGCGTGCGGGACCCGGTTCGTCGATCAGGCCCACGCCTCCCGCCAGTTCTGGACGCGCAAGCTCGAGGAGCCCAACCTCTCCGCGGAGGACGAGCGGGTCGCGCGGCTGCGCCTCGCGGAGAACCTCGTCCGGGAGGTCGAGAGCCGCGGCCTGGCGGCGAACCTCCTCTTCAAGAACGGGCGCTTCGCGGAGGCGGCGGTCGAGCTCGACGCCCTGCTCTCGCTCGACCCCGACCGTCCGGAGGAGTACTACAACCGGGCCCGCTGCCGCGGGGAGCTGGGAGAGAAGGAGGGGGCGGTCGCCGACCTCCAGGAGTTCCTCCGGAGGACCTCCCTCTCCTTCGACGCCCCCGAGGTCCGTCGCGCCTACGACCTGATCCGCACGTGGGAGGAAGGCGAGCGGGCCGACGCCCCGGTCCCGGGGCCTCCCGCCGCGCGATCGCGCTCTTGAGCCGTCGGGCGCTCCGCGCTGCCGCTCTCGGAGCCCTCCTCCTCCCCTGCGGAGGATGCTCCCTCCTCGCGATCCCGATCCAGATCCTCCGCCTGGTCCTGGAGGGGGTCTTCCGGCTCGGAAACGCCGCGATCCAGGGCCTCGGATCCGCCGGGCAGGGGCTTGCTCCCTACCTTCTCTTCTTCACGGTGAACGACAAGGGGCGCCCCGCCGAGGGCGGCGAGATCGAGGCCGCGATCCTCGCCGCCGCGCGGGCGCGACCGGCGGTGGAGACCGGGCTCGACAGGGCACTGGCATCGGGGCCGGCGGAGGCGCGGACCGTTCTCCTCGTGCCGCTCGAGGCCGTCCTCGAGCCGGGAGGCCCGGCGCGGATCGCGCATAGGCTCGACGGACACCGCCTCCTGAGGGTGACCTTCGGCCGGATTCCCGAACCCGCGTCCCCCGAGTCCCCGCGGACCGTCCCCGCGGGGTCGCCGTCGATCCTCGAGATCGCTCCCCGGTCGGGGAGCCGCGGCGGCTAGATCTCCCGGACGCGACCCGTCCGCTGCTTCGGCGCGGGCGCGGAGAGGGTGCGATTCCCCTCTCCCGGCCGGAAGACCTCCACGGTCACCGGGGTGCCCTCCTTCGCCGCGCCGACCGCGCGCCGGATCGTCTCCGTCCCGCGGATCGGCTTCCCCCCGATCTGGAGCAGGAGGTCTCCCGGGAGGATCTTCATCGCCTCGGCGAGGCTTCCGGGCTCGACGTACCGGACGACGAGGCCGAGCCCCTCCTCGGTCCCCGCCGCCTTCGACTCCTCCGCGCCCGGCTTCTCGACACGAACCCCGAGTCGAGGTCCGCCGAGCAGTCCGGCCATGGGGGCGGGGGTGACGAAGAACGGGGAGACCTCCCCCCAGGCGCCGGCGCCCCCTCCCGGGCCGAAGTGGAGGTGGAACGCCCCGCTCCCCTCGAACCCGTACTTCTCGGCGATCTCGGGGTAGTTCCTTCGGAACTCCTCCCAGGACTCCGCGTCGTAGGTCTTCGTCTCCTGCTCGCCGTCCCGCGTCTCCGTGACCTCGACGTGGACCGAGCCGCCGGCGCCCGTCTCGATGCGCACGGAGCTGCCCCGGCGGTCGACGCTCCCCGAGGGAGCGTTCTTGAACTGCTCCTCGAGCCGCCGATGGAGCTCCTCCATCTGCCGGTGCAAGTCGTCGAAGTCCCCCATCCGCAGCCGCAGGTCCTCGAACTCCCGGAGGAGCGGCTCCTCCGCGTCGAACCCCCGCGGGGGAGCCGGGGGGATCGGGTGCGACCGGCCCGCGGCCCGGTGCGGCTTCTCCTGGCGGCGGATCTCGCGCGCGAGGAGGCGCGCGTTCCACCGGATCTCCGGGTCCTTCCCCTCGCGGGCGGCCGTGTCGAGGTCGCGCAGGACCTCGGAGCCGCGGTCGAGGAGGGACTCCCAGGCCCGCCCCCGCACCTCGTGGTCGGGCGCGCCGAGCTCCTCGATCCAGGTCGCGACCTCCCCGTCCTGAGCGGGACCGTCCTTCGGCGCGGCGGGAGTCCTCTGGTCCGGGAGGAGCGCAACCGATCCGCAGAGGGAGAGGAGACCGAGGCAGGTATGCGCGAGCTTCATGATCGAGGAACTCCTGGACCCCGCGCCCCGGGCGCCGGGTCACTCCAGCTTCACGGCGAGGCGCATGGGCTGACCGCGCCGCACAACTTCGAACTCCACGCGGCTCCCGGCCGGCTTCGCGTCGAGCCTCCGACGCAGGCTCTCCGCTCCCGCCTCGAGGGGGGAGCCATCCAGCGAGACGAGGACGTCGTGCGGCCGCAGGTCC
>CBRGOK010000120.1:0-8798 GCA_967798035.1 uncultured bacterium | reverse complement strand
CGCCGGACCTCTCGGGCGAGGGGGCTCCCCGGATCCCGCGTGCGGAGGCACTCCCGCAGGAGGAGATCCGCCCGCCCGTTCCCCGCGGGCCAGTCCACCCCGGGCGTCGCCGCCCCCCGTAACGGCAGGCCCGCCCCCGCCGGCGGCCGTGCGTGGGCCGAGGCGGGGAAGTCGGGAAGGTCGAGTCCCTTCTGATCCCGCCCGGTGCGGGCCGGCGCCGGGGGCTCCACTTGCCCGCCGGAGAGGAAGCCGAGGGCTAGGATCGTGAGCAAGGTGGAGAGATGCCGGTCTCCGAGCCCCTCGGCGCCGGGGCAGGAGGGGGAGGGGCGGAAGCCGGGGAAAGGGAGAGGATAGCCGCCCCCGCGGCCTCCGACAACGCGACCTCCTTCGCCGCCGCGACGAGATCGACGTCCCGCGACGGGTCGGCGAACCTGAAGGCCGGGAATCCCGACTGGCGCAGACCGAGGATCTCCCCGGGTCCCCTCCGGCGCAGATCCTCCTCGGCGATCCGGAATCCGTCCTCCGTCTCCGCGAGGACCTGGAGCCGTCCCGAGCCCTCCCGCCCCGCGAGGAGGATGCAGATCGCGGAGGCTCCTCCGCGCCCGACCCTCCCGCGAAGCTGGTGGAGCGCCGCCAGGCCGAATCGGTCGGCTCCCTCGACGACGAGGAACGTCGCGTCGGGGACGTCGATGCCGACCTCGACCACGCTCGTGCAGACGAGGAGCCGGACCTCCCCTCGCCGGAACCTCCGCAGCGCCTCCCTGCGCTCCTCCGGCGGGCGCCGGCCGTGGACGAGCGCGATCGGGATCCCCCGCAGCGCGCCCGAGGCGAAATCGCGATGGGCCGACTCGGCCTCGCGCGCCCCTTCCTCGGACTCCTCCTCGGAGGGATCTTCCTTGCCGATGTTCGGGCAGACCCAGAATCCCTTCTCCCCCGAGAGGAGGAGGCGGCGGACCTCCGCGACGACCGGCTCGCGCCGTCCCTCGACGCGGGTCCTCCTCGTGCCCCGGCCGGCGGGGAGGTCCTCGATCGTCGAGACGTCGAGGTCTCCGAAGAGCGCCATCGCGAGCGTCCGCGGGATCGGGGTCGCCGTCAGGGCGAGGGCGTGGACCTCCTCCCCCTTGCCGAGGAGGGCCCCCCGCTGCGAGACGCCGAATCGGTGCTGCTCGTCGATCACGGCGAGGGCGAGCGAACGGAAGCGGACGTCCTCCCCGAGGAGGGCGTGCGTCCCGAAGAGGAGGTGGACCTCCCCGCGCGCGAGAGCGCCGAGGGCGGCGCGACGCTGCCGAACCCCCTGCTCCCCCGCCAGGCACTCGACGCGCACCCGCGAGCCCCGCAGCCACCCCTCGACCGCCTCGCGCTGCTGCTCCGCGAG
Organism: uncultured bacterium; assembly: GCA_967798035.1. Lineage (GTDB taxonomy): Bacteria > Planctomycetota > UBA1135 > UBA1135 > JAKEFM01 > JAKEFM01. Next base: position 7,423 of record CBRGOK010000120.1, on the reverse strand, counting down.
GATCGCCGTCGGGACGAGGAACGCCGCCTGCCGGCCGCGCCCGATCGCCGCCAGGCACGCGTAGAGCCCGACGACCGTCTTCCCGCAGCCGACGTCCCCCTGGAGGAGGCGCCTCATCGGCGTTCCCGCGGCGAGGTCGGCCCGCACGTCCGCGATCGCGCGCTCCTGCCCCGGCGTGAGGGGGAAGGGGAAGCGGGCCCGGATCCGGCGGTCGAGCGCCTCGTCGACCCCGATCCGGGGCGCCCGCGCCCGGCGCGCGCGGGCGCGCGCACGGACGAACCGCCGCTGCATCCGGAGGAGCTCCTCGAAGGCGAGCCTGCGCCGCGCCCGCTCGGCCTCCTCCAGCGATCCGGGAGCGTGGAGCGCGCGGAGGGCCCAGGGGAGCGGCGCGAGCGCAAGCCTCGCCCGGAGATCCCCCGGAAGCGCGTCCGCCTCCGAGTCCGCGAGGGGGAGAGCCTGGGAGAGGAGGGACCGGAGGAGGGCCTGTCCGGTCCCCTCCGTCTCCGGGTAGACGGGGAGGATCCCGCCGTCCTCCGGGAAGGGCCGGTCCTTCGACTCGACCTTCGGGGCAAGGAGGGATCGTCCTTCCTTTCCCCCCACCCTTCCGTGGAAGCCCGCGGTTTCGCCGACGGCGAACCGGTCGCGGAGGTAGGGCTGATTGAAGAAGAGCGCCTCGATCTCCCCCGTCCCGTCGGAGACCCGCACGCGCAGGAGACTCCGGCGCCGCCCGATGCGATGGAGGCGCACGGCGAGCACCTTCCCCCGGACGGTCACCTCCTCGCCGCCGCGCGCCTCGCGGATCGGGAGGACCGCTCCCCACTGCTCGTAGCGGCGGGGCGCAAGGCGGAGGAGATCGGAGATCGTGCGCAGGCCCATCCTCCCGAGGGCGATCGCGCGCGCGGGGCCGACCCCGCGCAGCCGGGCGACCGGATCCGAGGGCTTCGGCTCCGCCCCTCGCGGACTCCGCCTCACCTTCCTCCTTCCGCGACGCCCCCCTCGCAGGTGAGGCGGGCCTCGCCGACCCAATCGCGGTTCGCCCGCCTCGCGTACGCGCGCACCCGAAGCGTCCCCTTGCGGCCCCGCAGGTCGACCGGGACCCGGAAGGTCGGACCCGAGAACTCGACGGCCTCCCGGGCGAGGATCTCACCCGATTCGCCGGGCCTCTCGACTTCGACACGGACGAATCCCTCCCCCTCCCCTTCGACATTCCCGAGGACCAGGAGCCCGCCCCCCTGGGGACGGACGTCGATCTGTAGAGGAGAGGGGATCGGCAGACGCAGCGTCGGATCTCCGAGGAGCAGGTACTGGAGCGCGGTCCTCCGGAGGATCCGCCGCCGGCCGATCTCGTCGATTCCGAATAGGGCGGCTCCCCTGTCGAGGACCGGCTCCTCCGGCGGGCCCTCGAGGAGCGTCCGGCGCGCGTCGGCCACGAGGTCCCCCAGCCGCGCGTCGCGATCCGCCCGGAGCCGCCGCCCCAGCGCGAGGGCGAAGGCGAGGTCGCCGTAGGGATGGGATTCCGCTCCCGCCCCGAGCACGGCGATCGGCCCCTGCTCCCCTCGCAGCAGCGCCTCGGCGAGGCACTCGCGGCCGGCCTGGATCCGGGCCGTCTCGCAGGCGAGGAGGAGCGCGACCGGCGGGCGTTCCCCGCAGCGGAGCGCGCCCGCGTCCGCGAGGCCCATCGACCGCACCGTCCTCGTGGGGGGAGCGGGGAGCAGGCCGCGGCCGAGGCCGCTTGCGAGGGAGTCCGGGCTGCCGTGGCCCGCGTACACCCAGAAGAGGGCTCCTGGTTCGAGCTCGGAGAGGAGGGCCTGCCGCAGGCGAGGTCCCTCGCGACCGGCTCCGGGAGTGAGCCTCACCAGCCGGAGGTCCCATCCGGCGGGAAGGCTCGCCTCGACCGCGAGCCTCGCCCCCGCCTCGATCGCCCGGTCGGCGATCCACCCGAAGCCCCCCTCGCCGGCGGTGAGGAGGACGCGCGCCCGCCAGGGCCCGGGAGGCGGCTCCCGCTCGTAGCGGAGGAGGCGATCCACCAGCCGGCGCGCCTCGGGCGCGTCCCGCGCCGGCAGCCGACCGATCGACGGCCGGCTCCGGCCTTCGACAATCGGAACCTCGTCCGAGACGACGGACTTCCCGCCGTCGTCGAAGGCGCCGGGAGGGACGCGGGAAGCGTCCCCGACGAGGAGGAGGTGGGTCGGCTCCCCGCCGACGCCGGCCCGGCCTCGCTCGACCGGGACGAACTCCACGGCGAACCCCTGGGAGCGGCGAAGCTCGAGGAGGGGCTCGAGGGCGTCGCGGAACTCCGGCGGCGCGAGCACCGCGAGCCTCTTCTCGCCCGCCGATCCGGGGAAGAGGGCGAGCGCGAGGAGAGCCGCGCGGATCACCGTCCTCCCTCGGGGGCCGCCGCGGAGAGGATCCGCGAGAGGGAGGGGAGGTCCATCCGGCGCCACAGGACGAGGGGGATCTCGGGTCGCCTCGATGCCTCGCGCAAGAACGCGATCGCGCTCTCGAGGGCGGCGATCGAGTCCTCCGGGGAGGAGGAGGGCTGCGCCGGGATCTCCCCCGCCTCGATCACGATCGCGAGGGCCCGCTGTCCCCGCGCCGCCTCGGCGATCTCGCGCGCCTGCGCGGCGGGGTCGGCTCCGGGACCTCCGCGAGGGGCGAGGGCAAGGTAGTCGAAGCCGGGAGGCGCCGCGAGCGCCCCCTCCTTCGAGCCCGGTCGGAACGCGATCGGACCGGAGTAGATCCCACGGCAGGCGGAGAGCGTCCGGCTCCACTCTCCCGGAGGGGCTCCTCCCTCCCCGCCGAGGAAGAGGAGGTCGGCGCCGGCGGCCTCCGCGACGAGGGCGAGGTGGAGGGCCGCGTCGAGCGCGCGGGACGGGCGGGGGTCGAGGCCGCGGGGCCGGGGGCGCTCGTCCCCCTCGACCAGCGCCCCCCGGAGACCGCCGCGAAGAAGGGGGGGCCGAGGGCGGTGAGTAGGCCCGACCGGTGGGCGCGGCGCACGGCCCAGGCGAGGACCGAGGGGTCGGGGGCATCTCCGTCCGAGGGCTCGCAGTCGAGGCTCGCCTCCTCCCATCCCCGGCGAAGGGGAGCGGGGACGCGCAGGGAGATCCATCGCACCCCCGTCCGTCGCAGGGCCTCCAGGGATTCGTCGAAGGATCTCCGCGAGAGTTCCTCGCCTCCGGCGTCGACGTGGACCCCCTGTCCGAATCCGCCGAGGGCGCGCCGCGGGCTCCCTCCCCGAGGCGAGGGGGGGCCCTTCCAGGCCCATCGGTCGAGGGAAGCGGCGAGGGCGCCTCCTCGCCCCGATAGAAGCGGCGCCATCGCTCCGGGCCCGCGGCGGCGAAGACGCCGGCGATGAGGGCGGCGGCGGTCGCCTCGACCCGGAGCGGGGAGAGGCGCACGCGGCGAGCCTCCTCGCGGAGGTCGGCGAGAGCGACGGCTCCGCCGCAGCGCCGCAGGCGGGCGCCGATCTCCGGGAGCGCCATCCCGGCTCGCTCCTCCGAACAGGCCGCCGCGAGGCCGATCTCCATCCAGGCTTCGGCCGGGCGGCCGAGGAGGGAGCGGGCCGCGAGGCGGGCGAGCTCGGAGGCGGCCTCCCCCCGCGCCTCCTCCTCCGGGATCACGTGGAGCCGGGCCGGCTCGGCGTGCGCGAGTCGGAGGACGCCCGTCGCCGCGGCGAGGTCCTCGGGATGCGGGTGGACGAAGACGGGGAGCGGCCCCTCGATTCGCGCCCCGGCCATCGCCTCGACCCGGCCGAGGGTAGCGCCGAGGATCGCGAGGAGCCCGGGAGAGGGAGGCGCGCTCCCGCCCGCGTCCGACGGCGGGACGAGGAATCGCAGGCCCGGCGTCGCCGCTCCTCCCCATTCCACGAATTCCCGCAGTCGCGCCCCGGGACGGCGGGCCGAATCGAGGCGCGCGGAGCCGTCCGGCGCCAGCTCCCACTCCGCCTCCCTCGCGCCGCCGCGGAAGATCCGGACGCAGGGGTTGCGCGGCAGATCGAGGAAGGGGAGGAGGTCCGCGACGGCGCTGGGGTCGAGCCCGAGGAGGACGTACGGGGGCGAGGCCGGAGCCCACGCGACGAGCGCGACGTCGGAGGGGTCGCGGAAGATCTCTCCCGCCACGGCCAGGCCCTCGGCCGTGACGGCGACGGGGCCGTGTCCCGAGAGGAAGCCGCGGCCGGCGTGGATGCGGACGAGCTCGTCCCTCGCCCCGGGAGGCACGAGGGAGAACCGCGGGGGGCCGAGGGCGGTGAGCCGAGCGGCCCATTGTTCGGCGGCCGGACGGATCGAGGCGGGGGCCGAGACGCCCGCGCGCCCCGAGGCGAGGCACGAGCGCCAGCGGGAGAAGGCGGACTCGCTCCTCCCGCCGCAGGCCCCGACCGACGCGGCGACGAGGAGGGCCCCAAGGGAGACAGCGGGAACCCGCACGGGTTCCGGATTGTAGGGGCGGTCCGGGAGAGGGCCCCTACTCGCGCGGGGCCGGCCGGGAGGCCGGGACTTCCGCGCGCGCGGGGCGGGAGGCGGCCGGGACGATCGCCCCCGACTGGGCCGCCTCGTAGGCCTTCTTCCAGTCCTCGTAGACCTTCACGAACTCCCGCTCCTCGGCCGAGGGGAAGACGTCGTTCACGATCCGCGTCCGGATCTGGATCAGTCTCTCCGGGACCCACCCCTTCTCCGGGGGGAACTTCGCGAGGAGCTCGCGCATCTTCGCGTCCTTCTCCTTCACGGCGAGCGCCTCCTCCTCGAGCTTGGCGAGGTTCTGGAGCGTCGCGATCAGCTCGTGGTCCGCGGCCTGCTGCTCCTGGAGCGCGCGGAGGGCCGAGAGGCGCGCGTCCTGCTCCGCCTTCGACCGCGCGGCGTCATCCTCCATCTTCTTGTCGAGCTCCTTCACCTCGAGGTCGGAGAGCGTGGCGACCGTCTCCACGCTCTTCACCAGCTCCATCGGGAGGAAGACGTAGGAGTTCGTCCCGAAGACGTACCAGAGGCGGATTCCCGCGGTCTCCTCCCCCGGCTTCGCCTTGATGAAGCCGAGCACTCCCCCCGGCTTCTCGGGGGTCGTGCCCGCCCGGACGAGCCCCTTCACCTTCTCGCCGTTGACCAGGTGGACGAGGACCTGGCGGTGATACGCGTCCCCGGTGGGTCGCGTCGCGGGCGCGGCCGGGCGGGAGGCGACGGTGCCGGTTTCGGACTGGACGAGGGCGAGGGCGAGGAGGAGGGGCTTCATGGGGGTTCGACCCCCTATCGGCCGCCGCCCCGGCCCGGATGAAATCCCGCCCCGGGTGAAAGGCCGGGGGAGAGCGCCTACAGCGAGGGCGTGGGGGTCTCCTCGTCGGGCTCGAGCTCGATCAGCCCCTTCTCCATCTCGAGGAAGGCGATCTTGATGGGATTGCGCTCCCCCTTGAGGTCGACGAGGGGCGCGGCTCCGCGCACGAGCTCCCGGACCCTCTTCTGGAGCAGGGCGGTCCGGCGGAACGAGCCGCCGCACGCCCTCTGGAGACGCTGGGGAAGTGTGGTGTCCATCCTCGGATTGGAAGAGGGCGGGGGGGATACCGGGGGAGCCCCGGCGGAGAAGCGGGCATTTGTAACCCCCGGACCCGAGCAGAACAAGGGGCAGGGCGGGACCCCCCGCCCGGCCCCCTGACGCCTGGCTCTCCCGGGCCCGCACGATCCTCGGTTCGCCTCCTCTCGCTTGGCGATCGTGAGCGTGAGGACGCCGTTCTTCACCCCCGCGTCGACTCGCGCGGGATCCGCGTAGGCACCCTTGCCCGGCGTCCCTCGCCCACCTCCATGGCACCAGTCCGGGCCCCCGCTGCTGTTCCGGCGGCAGCGGGCCGGTTAACGTGCGGCGTGGATGCCGGCGCCATGAGCGGACTCGACAGCTTCCTCGCGCGGACGCTCCCCTCTGTCCGGACCCCCGTCCGGTATGTCGGCGGCGAGCGGAACGTCGTCCGCAAGGACCCCTCCTCGGTCGCCGTCCGCTTCGCGCTCGTCTTCCCGGACGTCTACGAGATTGGGATGAGCCATCTCGGGCTCAAGATCCTCTACGACGTCCTCAACCGCAGGGACGACTGCTACGCCGAGCGCGCCTTCGCCCCCTGGATCGACATGGAGGAGCGGATGCGCGCGGGGGGCGTCCCCCTCTGGAGCCTGGAGACCCGCACCCCCCTCTCCGCCTTCGACATCGTCGGCTTCTCCCTCCAGTACGAGTCCTCCTTCACGACGACCCTCCTCTGCCTCGACCTCGGCGGGATCCCGCTGCGCACGGCGGACCGGACGCTCGAGCATCCCCTCGTCGTCGCGGGGGGCGCCGTCTCCCTCAACCCGGAGCCGATGGCGGACTTCGTCGACCTCTTCTTCCTCGGCGACGGAGAGGAGGCGGTCGAGCGATTCGTCGACGCCTATCGCGAGGTCCGCCCGCGCGCCCGCGACCGCCGCGAGCTCCTCCTCGGACTCGTCGAGGCGCTCCCCTTCCTCTACGCCCCGTCCCTCTGGGCCTTCGAGTGGAACGACGACGGCGCGCTCGCCGGCGTCCGCCCGACCGACGCTTCCGTCCGTCGTCCGGAGCGCGCGATCGTTCGAGACTTCCAGAACGCCCCGTATCCCGCGGCGCCGGTGGTCCCCTACGGCCAGACCGTCCACGACCGGATCACGATCGAGATCATGCGCGGCTGTGTGCAGGGCTGCCGCTTCTGCCAAGCGGGCTACGAGAAGCGGCCCCAGCGCTTCCGCGACGCCGCGAAGGTCCTCGAGATCGCGAAGGAGACCTACCGCAACACGGGCTACGACGAGATCGCCCTCACCTCCCTCTCCTCCTCCGACCACCCGGGCCTCCTCGGGATGATGGACGCCCTCGACGCCGAGTTCGCGGACCGGCGCGTCGGCGTCTCCCTCCCCTCGCTCCGGGTGAACGAGCAGGTCCTCGAGCTCCCGAAGCGCATCCGGTCCGTCCGCAAGAGCGGGCTCACCCTCGCCCCCGAGGTCGCGAGCGACCGCCTCCGGAAGATCATCAACAAGACGATCACGAACGAGGACCTCTACCGCGGCGTCGAGGAGGCGTGGCGGCAGGGTTGGCAGACCCTCAAGCTCTACTTCATGGTCGGCCTGCCGGAGGAGCAGGAGGGGGACATCGCCGAGATCGTGACGATGGCGGAGACTTGCTCCGAGCTGCGGCGCAAGGCCGGCAAGGGGCCGGGTAAGGTCAACGCCGCGATCTCGACCTTCGTCCCGAAGCCCCTCACCCCCTTCCAGTGGCACGGCCAGTCGACGATTCCGGAGGTCGAGCTGCGGCAGGGCTTCCTCCGCTCCCTCAAGCGCCTGCGCTCCGTGAACCTCAAGTTCCACGACCCCCGGCAGAGCCAGCTCGAGGGGGTCCTCACTCGCGCCGACCGCCGCGTCGGCCCCGCGATCGAGCGCGCCTACCGCCTCGG